>NZ_JBHWZO010000075.1:0-24899 GCF_042728455.1 Promicromonospora sp. NPDC060204 | reverse complement strand
CGTCGAGGAAGGCCGTGCGCGCGGCCGCGACGATCTGGGCACGCTTGCGCGCCATGAGCCCGGCCTTGGGATCGTCTGTCGCCCAAGTTCTGACCATGTGTCCGCCTTCCGTCTTGACCGACCTTACGACAGTAGTTACTGTCGTTTCAAACAACAGTAACTACTGTCGTGAGGGCGTCAGCGGGTGCTGCGCGCCTCCCAGTGGGCCGGGCCGCGGCCGCGGGGGCCACGCTCGCCGTCCGGACGACGGTGGTCGCCACCGCTGCGGGGGGCACGCTCCCGGTCGCCGCCGCCGGTACGCGCCGGGCCGCGGTCGAGCGTGATGCGCAGCGGCTTGCCGGCGACGCGGGCGCGGGCCAGGCGGTCGAGCGCCTCGTTGTCCAGCGGCGCGATGATGTCCACCAGCGAGAAGCTGCCGAAGATGTCGATCTTGCCGACGTCGGCACCGGTGATGCCGCCCTCGCCCGTCAGGGCGCCGACGATCCCGCCCGGCTGCACGCCGTGCGTGTGGCCGACGGCGATGCGGTAGCGGGTGCCCCGGGCCGGACGGCGGATGCCGCGGTCGCCCTCGGAACGGCCGCGCGACGGGCGGTCGCCCGAGCGGTCGTGCCGGTCGCCCTCGCGGGTGTTGCGCCGGGCGGCCGCGGCCTTGGCCTCGGCCCGCTCGCGCTCGTACTCCTCCTGCTCCGCGCGGGCGCGCGGGCCGTCGTCGCCCACCGCGAGCGCCGCCATGGCGGCTGCGATGTCGATGGGGTCGGTGCCGGACTCCTCGGCGTAGGCGCGGATGAGCTCGGTGTAGAGCTCGAGGCGGCCGGCCTCGCGGCGGGCCGCGACCTTGCCGAGGGTGCGCTTGACCTGGTGGGCGGAGACGTCCCGGGGGGAGGGGATCTCGACCTCTTCGAGCTGGGCGCGGATGGTGCGCTCGATGGAGCGGAGCTTGCCGCGCTCGTGCGGGGTGACGAAGGTCAGGGCCTCGCCGGTGCGTCCGGCGCGGCCGGTGCGGCCGATGCGGTGGACGTAGGCCTCGGGCTCGCCGGGGACGTCGAAGTTGACGACGAGGCCGATGCGGTCGACGTCGAGGCCGCGGGCAGCGACGTCGGTGGCGACGAGGACGTCGAGGGCGCCGGAGCGGAGGCGCTCGACGATCTTCTCGCGCTCCTTCTGGGCGACGTCACCGGAGATGGTGGCGGCGGAGATGCCCTTCTCGATGAGGGCGGAGCCGACGTCCTCGGCCGCACCGCGGGTGCGGGTGAAGACGATGGCGGCGTCGGCGTCGGAGGTGGCCAGGACGCGGGCGAGCGAGCCGACCTTGTGACGGAAGGGCACGACGGCGTAGGTCTGGCGCACGGCGGTGACCGTGGAGGCCTGGCGCGTGACGGCGATCTGGACCGGGTCGGTGAGGTGCTGGTCGGCGACCTTCCGGATGGCCGGGGGCATGGTCGCGGAGAAGAGGGCGACCTGGCGCTCGGCGGGTGCCTGGCCGAAGATCTCCTCGACGTCCTCGGCGAAGCCCATGCGGAGCATCTCGTCGGCCTCGTCGAGGACGAGGAAGCGGATGTCCTCCAGGCGCAGGGCGCCGCGCTCGAGGTGGTCCTTGATGCGGCCGGGGGTGCCGACGACGACGTGGACGCCGTCGCGCAGGGCGCGCTGCTGGGGCACGTAGGGGGAGCCGCCGTAGACGGGCAGGACGCGGACGTCGTCCATCTTGCTGGCGAACGACTCGATGGCGTCGGCGACCTGCATGGCGAGCTCGCGCGTCGGGGTCAGGACGAGGGCCTGGACCTTGCGCAGCTTGGGGTCGACGGCGGCGAGGAGCGGGAGGCCGAACGCGGCGGTCTTGCCGGTTCCGGTCTGCGCGACGCCGGTGATGTCGCGGCCGGCGAGCAGCTCGGGGATGGCGCGGGCCTGGATGGCGGAGGGCGTCACGAAGCCGAGCTCGGCGATGGCGGCCATGAGAGGCGCGGGCAGGTCGAGGCTCGCGAAGGTGGGGCCGGTGGGCTCGGCGGGCTGCGCCGGGGCGGGCTCGGCCGGGGTCGGCTCAGCCGGGGTCTGCTCGGTCGAGGTCTCGGAGCTGGTGGCGGCCTCGGGGGCCGTCTGGTCGCCGGAGTCGGCGGTGACCTGGTCGGTCTCCTGCTCGGCAGGCGCGATCAGGTCAGGGGTGTCGATAGACATGCAGTGCTGCACCGTTCGTCGTCGGGTGGGAGTCAGGGCCGAGGTGAGGGCCCTCGCGTCGCTCGCTCCCGACACACCTTCCCCGCAGCCGAGGCTGCGGGCCTGTCTCGCACGTTGCGTGCACACACGGGAAGACGACGAACTCCAAGGGGATGTGGCACCACTGTATCGGTTGCGGGCGCCCTGAGCACAGAGGCTGGGGGCGTGACGTGCAGCACCCGGGTGATGTCGTCCGTGGTGAGGGCGTTGCGGACGGCGTCGTGCCGGGCGTGTCCGGGTGGCGCCGGGTGTGTCGCCGGGTGTGTCGGCGGGGTGGTCGGCCGGGCGTGTACGGGGCGTGTGCGGGGTGGTCCTGCCCGTCCGGACGGCGTGCCCGTGCGTATACGCAACGGTCGCGCCGTAGGATGGCGGCCGAGACGAACCGGCGTGAGCAAGGGCGGTGTGCGTGTCCACTGGGGCGGAGATGAGCTCCCGGGTGCTGACCGTGCCCAACGTGATCAGTATGGTGCGGCTGGCCCTCGTGCCGGTCTTCGCCGTGCTGATCGTCGTGGGCGAGGACGGTTGGGCGCTGGTGGTGCTCGCCGTCTCGGGTGCGTCGGACTGGCTGGACGGTGTGCTGGCCCGTCGCCTGAACCAGGTCACGCGGCTGGGGCAGATGCTGGACCCCTTCGCGGACCGGCTCTTCATCTTCGTGACCCTGATCGGCCTGGCCTGGCGTGAGGTGGTGCCGCTGTGGCTGGTGCTGGCGATCGTGGCGCGTGACGTGCTGCTGGCACTGACGGTGCCGGTCCTGGCCCGCCTCGGGTACGGGACGCTGAACGTGACGACGGTCGGCAAGGTCGCGACGTTCGCACTGCTGTACGCGTTCCCGTTGCTGCTGCTCGCGGAGGTGCCAGGCTGGGTGGGTGCCGGTGCGCACGTGGTGGGCTGGGCGTTCACCTGGTGGGGTGTGGGCCTGTACTGGCTGGCGGGTCTGCAGTACGTGGCGCAGGTGCGCCGGCTGGTGGCGCAGGGATGACGGCCCCCGGGGCGGGCGGCCCGGCCGGCCACCCTGCCAACCGTGCGGCCGGCCCCCCTGCCGACCGCACGGCGCCGCGTCGTCCGGACGAGTCGATGACGCTCCTGCGGGAGGTCATCGAGCGGCCGCTGGACCCGGGGTACGCGGAGATGGCGCAGCGGCGCGCGGAGGCGGGGCAGCCGTCGGGTCCGCTGGCGGGGCGCAGCGTGGGAGGCGTGGTCACGATCCTGCTCGTGGCGATCCTGCTCGGTGCGATGACGGCGGTGGCGGTGCGTGACCTGCGAGCGCCGCAGCCGACGGTCTCGAAGGGGCGGTCGGTGCTGATCGAGCAGATCCAGGACCGTAGTGCGCAGGTGGAGGCGTTGTCGGCGCGGGCGACGGCGCTGGACGCGCAGGTGGACGGGTTGCAGAGCGGTGGGTTGCTGCCGTCGGCGCTGCAGGAGGTCAACGAGCTGGACCGGTTGGTCAGTGGTGCGGTGCCGGTGCAGGGGCCGGGCATGGTGGTGTCGCTGACGGATGGTTCGGGTGGTGGGCTGGTGGAGCCGGGTGACGCGCCGGCGGAGTCGCGGGTGCGGGACGCGGACGTGCAGTTCGTGGTCAACGAGCTGTGGGCGGCGGGGGCGGAGGCGATCGCGGTCAACGACGAGCGGCTGACGTCGTTGTCGGCGATCCGGAACGCGGGTGACGCGATCCTGGTGGACCTGCAGCCGCTGAACGGTCCCACGTACAGGATCGAGGCGATCGGTGACCCGGAGGACATGCAGGTGGAGTTCGCGCGGTCGGCGGGGCTGGGGTTCCTGCAGCTGCTGAGCGCGGAGTACGACATCAAGAACGACGTGCGCACGAGTGAGGGGATGTACCTGCCGGGTGCGGGCTCCCCGACGTTGCGGTTCGCGCGGGTGCCCTCGGGCACGGAGCCGGACGCGAGCACGACACCCAGCACGACACCCAGCGGTACGGCGAGTACGGCAACAGGTACGGAATCAGGCACGGAATCAGCAGGTACGGAACAGGACCGATCCGAGGAGGACAACGGATGATCGCGATCGTCGGGCTGGTGATCGGGGTGGTTGCGGGGCTGGTGCTGCAGCCGACCGTTCCGCTGTTCCTGCAGCCTTACCTGCCGATCGCGGTGGTGGCCGCGCTGGACGCGCTGTTCGGCGGGCTGCGCGCGATGCTCGACGGGCTGTTCGACGACAAGGTGTTCCTGGTGTCGTTCCTGTCGAACGTCGTGGTGGCCGCGTTCATCGTCTTCCTCGGTGACCAGCTCGGCGTGGGCAGCCAGCTGTCGACGGCGGTCGTGGTGGTGCTCGGGATCCGGATCTTCTCGAATGCCGCCTCGATCCGCCGGCACATCTTCAAGGCGTGAGCATGGGCCGGGACAAGAACGGGGCGGGCGCGAAGCCCGACAAGAGCGGGTCGAACAAGCACGGGCCGAGGGTCTCCGGGCCGGATGCTCCTGGGTCTGAGCCGGTCGAGCCGAAGACCGTCGCGGACGAGCCCGTCGACGACGCCCCGGACGTCCCCGCGGAGGATGCCCCGCACGCGGCTCGGGACAAGGACCCGGACAAGGATCCGGACAAGGATCCGGACAGGGATCCGGACAGGGATCCGGACAGGGATCCGGACGCAGCCTCGGACACGGGCTCGGACAAGACTCCGCCGCAGATGCTCGCGTCGGAGCCAGAGCGGGAGCCCGACCCGGAACCGGCGTCCGGCTGGAAGCGGGTGGGTCAGCTGCTGCGTCCGCGCGGCACGCGCTCGGAGGTGCTGACGGGTCTGCTGTGCCTGGCGCTCGGGTTCGCCCTGGCGGTGCAGGTGGGGCAGTCGACGGGGGACCAGCTCGGCAGCCTGCGGCAGGACGAGCTCGTGCGGCTCCTGGACGAGGTCACGCAGCGCGCCGACCAGCTCGACGCCGAGGTCTCGGACCTGGAGGGGATCCGGGACGACCTGCAGTCGGAGGACGGGCGCGACCAGGCGGCGCGGGATCTCGCGCAGCAGCGTGCCGAGCAGGAGGGCATCCTGTCGGGTCGTCTCCCGGCGCAGGGACCGGGCGTCCAGATCCACGTGGCCGACGGCGCCAAGCCGCTGGAGGCGCAGGCGCTGTTCAACCTGCTCGAGGAGCTGCGCAACGCCGGGGCCGAGGCGATCCAGGTCAACGGCATGCGGCTGGTCACCACCAGCTACTTCGTGGACTCGGGCGGTGGCATCGTGCTCGACGGCGCCGCGATCGCGTCCCCGTACGAGTGGACGGCGATCGGCGACCCCGACACGATCGACCGTGCCCTGGAGATCCCCGGCGGTGCGCTGCCCCGGATCCGCGAGGAGGGTGGGGAGGCGACCACCACCACCTCCGACGAGGTGCTGGTCGACGCCGTCCGCATCCCGGGTCAGCCCGAGCACGCCGAACCCGTCGCGCCGGGCGACGAAAAGTGACCCCCGCCACGTTCCTGACCTGCTCGGACACCGGTTGCGGGCCAACTTGGTGAACCGGCATGCGGAACCGCCCGGAGGTAGGTAGTTTTATCCGGGTTGGTTCCGGACATTGGTTTTCGCCGCTACCCCGATCGGGGTAGGTTTGTTGGAACCCGGACGATGCCCCGGCCGTTGTCCCCACGTAGTCACCCAGTTCCATCAACATCGCACCCGAGGAGACCTGATGACGGACCCCAGCGCCCATCCGGTCGGGCCCGATACCACGGCCAACCTGGGTCGCATCGCGTTCCCGACCTCCGACGAGCAGGCGCCCCGCACCGCTCTGAGCCCGGAGGAGGCGGCTGCGGTCGCCGCCCTGCCCCGGCACTCCGCACTGCTGATCGTGCAGCGCGGCCCCGGGTTCGGTGCCCGGTTCCTGCTGGACACCGGCCGTTCGGTCGCCGGCCGCAGCGAGCAGGCGGACATCTTCCTCGACGACGTCACCGTGTCCCGCAAGCACGCCGAGTTCGTCCGCGAGGGCGACTCGTTCGTGGTGCGCGACATCGGGTCCCTGAACGGGACCTACGTCAACCGGGGCCGTATCGACGCCGCGACGCTCGTGACGGGCGACGAGGTACAGATCGGCAAGTTCCGCCTGACCTTCCACGCCAGCCCGCAGTCGCCGGCTCAGTGGGGCCCGGGAACGCCCGCCCCGTGACCGCCGGCGCAGCGCGCGACCATGACCGTGACCGTGCGCACGGTCATGCCGCGGACCTCGACGCGCCCTGGCCCCGGGGGATCTCCCGGCAGGCCACGATGCGGATCAGCGACGTCCTGCGCGCCCTGGGCCAGGAGTTCCCCTCCGTCTCGCACTCCAAGCTGCGCTTCCTGGAGGAGCAGGGCCTGATCGAGCCCGTACGGACGCCGTCCGGCTACCGCCAGTACAGCCAGGCCGACGTCGAACGCCTCCGGTTCGTCCTGACCGAGCAGCGCGACAGCTACATGCCGCTGAAGGTCATCAAGGAACGCCTGGCGGCGATGGACGCAGACCCCGACTCGGCCGAGCACCCCGCACCGCGGCTCGCCGCGAACGGGTCACCGGCGCGCCGCCGCTGGACCGCCCCCGCCGTGGCCGAGGCAGCGGGCGTCACGGAGGAGTTCGTGCAGAGCCTCGCCCAGGCCGGGCTACTGCCCCAGTCGGGCAGCACGTTCGGTCCGAGCGCCGTCGAGGTCGCCCGCATCGCCGGCGCGCTCGCCGAGTTCGGCATCGAGCCCCGCCACCTGCGCACCTTCCGCACCGCCGCCGACCGGCAGGTCACCCTCGTGGACCAGGTCGTCGCCCCGCTGCGCAGCCAGCAGGCCAGCGCGGGCCGCGGCAAGGCCGCGAGCATGGCCGGCGAGATGGGCGAGCTGTTCACCCGCCTGCACACCGCGTGGGTCCGGCAGGGCATCGAAGACCTCGGGTAGGTCGGCCCGACCGTAAGCTTTGCCGTCGGCGCACCCGCCCGTGACCAGGAATTTGACCCGAGCGCGCGACGAGTGGTGGCAGGACGCCGTACGGTGAAAGCGTGAGGCCGGACGACGTGCCGATGGTCCCCGTGGAGATCCTCGGCGTTCGACAGCAGCAACGCGATCAGGAGATCGTCGTGCTGCTGCTCGACAGCGCCGCGGACCTGGCGATCCCGATCGTCATCGGGGCGCGCGAGGCCAGCGCCATCGCCATGGCGCAGGCAGGCCTCGCCACACCCCGACCCATGACCCATGACCTGCTGCGCGACGTCCTGGGCGCCGTCGGCGTGGCGCTCGAACGGGTCGAGATCGTCGCCCTGGAGGGCGGCATCTACTTCGCCGAGCTCGTCCTGAGCAACGGCGTGCACCTCGACTCGCGCGCCTCCGACGCGATCGCGCTGGCCGTGCGCACCGGCAGCCCCGTCCTGTGCTCGGCCGAGATCGTCGCCCTGGCCGGCGTCGAGATCGTCGACGTCGACCAGCAGGCAGAGGTCGAACGCTTCCGTGACTTCCTCGACCACGTCACGCCCGAGGACTTCTCCGGCCCACCCGGCGGAGGGTCCCAAGGGGGTGGGCGGACCGGCTGAAACGCGGCTGAACCGCGACACGCCGAGACGTTTCACGGCGCGCATCTTTGAAATCACCTTCGACGCGCCATAGCGTGGTCACGACACCCCAGGAGGCACAGTGAACACCAGCGGTGAGAGAGCCACACGCGCTACGGTCCCGCACGGCGCGCAGGGTCTCCTCTTCGGTGAGGACCTGACGGAACAGGACGCCACGACCGGCTACCGAGGCACCACGGCGTGCCACATCGCCGGCATCACCTACCGGCAGCTCGACTACTGGGCACGCACCGGACTCGTGGAGCCGAGCATCAAGCCCGCCACCGGGTCCGGCACCCACCGGCTGTACAGCTTCCGCGACATCCTCGTGCTCAAGGTGGTCAAGCGCCTCCTCGACACCGGCGTCTCCCTGCAGCAGATCCGCACCGCCGTCACGGCCCTCCGGGAACGCGGCGTCGAGGACCTGGCCCAGATCACCCTGATGTCCGACGGCGCCAGCGTCTACGAGTGCACGTCACCGGACGAGGTCGTCGACCTGGTCGCCGGCGGTCAAGGCGTCTTCGGCATCGCCGTCGGACGCGTCTGGCGCGAGATCGAGGGCACCCTGGCCGAGATGCCGACCGAGACCCTCGACCCGGGCGAGACCGGCGAGGTCCCCGAGGTCGAGGGCGACGAGCTCGCCCAGCGCAGGGCCGCCCGGTCCGCCGTCTGACCACGCCGTCTGACCACCCTGTCTGACCGCTCCGCATCACCACCCGACCCACTCCTGACCCTGCCGTCTGGCACGGGGTAGCCACCGCACCCCGACCAGACGGCTCGCTGTTGTCCCGTGCCTTGGCGTGCTCTGGCCCGTGGCCTGCTGACGCTCCCGCGCGGGCGTAGCCTGCGAGCATGCAGCTCACCTTCCACGGACACGCGTGCGTCACCCTCGCCCTGCCCGGCGCTCAGCCGGATGCCCAGCCGGGCACGCTCGTCATCGACCCCGGCACCTTCGCCGACACCACGACCGCCCTGGCGGGCGCCCGGGCGGTGCTGATCACGCACGACCACTTCGACCACGTCGACGCGGCCGCCGTCGTCACCCACCTCACCGCCGCCCCCGACACCCAGGTGTGGGCCACCGGACCCGCCGCGAGCGCCCTGCGTGAGGCGGGCGCGCCGGCGGACCGGGTGCACGAGGTGACGCCCGGTCAGGTGCTCGACGTCGCGGGCGCTCGTGTCACGGTGGGTGGTGGCGAGCACGCGCTCATCCACCGCGAGATCCCGCGTGCGGTGAACGTGACGTACCTGGTGGAGGTGGACGGCGGGAGCGTGTACCACCCGGGTGACTCGTTCGACGCGCCCGCGGCGCTGCCCGAGGGTGGCCTGGACGTGCTGCTGGTGCCCGTGTCGGCGCCGTGGCTGAAGACGGGGGAGTTCATCGACTTCGCGCGGTCGGTCCCGGCGCGGGTCGTCGTGCCGATCCACGACGTGTTCCTGTCCGAGATCGGGCACGGCGCCGTGGGGCGGTGGCTGGACACGGCGCGGCTCGGCGGTGACTACACGTACAGGCGGCTGGCGGTGGGGGAGTCGCTGACGGTGTGACGGGCGCTGGGCCGGCTCAACTGGCCTGGCCCGGCGGTCCGTTATCAGGGCTGGTCGGGTGAGCGCGGGTCTGGTAGCGGTATGACGGCGGATGGAGCCACCAGATCTGCGTTCGATCGTCGTCCGGGAGCAGTCATGAGGAGCGCCGGACGTTCCGGAGGAACTCGTCGCGTTCCTCGGTCGTCAGCGGGGACTTGAAGTCGGGCTCCGTGAAGTCGGCCAGGGCGGTTTCGGCGGAGACGAAGGGGACTCCGCGCGCTAGCCACGGGCCGTTTCTCTGATCGGAGGCAATGAGTGCGAGGTCCCAGGAACGTTCGGCCCACACCGACCAGCGGCCAGAGCTTCCGACAATGGCGAGCACATCCGTGGTGAAGGTCAGCGCTCCCGTCGGATCGCCGTGCGGTTCGAAAGCGACCGCGTCGTAGTAAGACCCGCTGATGGCCTTCGCAGCCATCCGGAATGCGCCGTAGACGCCATAGTGCTCGTGGTAGTAGGCGGCGGCCGGGTCGAGAGCAACGACAGTCATGGTTTCGTCGCCGTGCGCGTCGGCAAGAGCTTGAAGGACCGGCCCGAAGGGTCCCTCGATCGCGTGGCTGTACTGACAGATGTCAATGTCCCCCGGGGCATTGCGGAAGGGCCACGCGGGTAGCCGGCGGTCGACGTCGATGACCGCACGGACCTCTTCGAGGAGTTGCTCGTACTCGCTGTCGTCCCGCGGATGTGTCGTTGCGTTGCTCACCCGGTGTACCCCAATCGGATCTCGATCGTGTGTTTGCTTGATCCAGCAGGCGTGAAGTCGGCCGTCCACCCCGGGTACTTGCTGGAGTTCTTCCGACGCAGTACGTACTTGGAATCGTCCTTCTGGAAAATCTGGACCTTACCGTCTGCCGAAGTCCGGGAGACCCATCCCTGACTGGTCAACGTGTCGGTGAATTCGGCGCGCGACGCGTTCGTTCCGACGTTACGGATCGAGCCACCTCTGGTGAGATCGACATAGGTGCGCGAATCTCCGACGAGGGCCGCGAGACCCGGGATGTCGTCGGCGCTGCGGGCAGGGGTGCTCTTGGCGAGCAGATGTTCGATGTCGATGGAGCCGCGCTCCTCCGTTGCAGCGTCCGCGAGACGCTGGCGTCGGATCGCCCACCAGGCTGCCGGGTCGGCGATCAGGTCGTCGGCCGTGGTGCGCAGGATGCGGCCCGTGGCGGCGCCCGCGAAGTTGCCCGGCAGGAACGTGAGGGCGACGCCGGCGGTGTCGGCGGCGAGCTGGGCTGGTGTGGCCGTGGCGAAGTAGTCGCGCGTGGCCTGGTGGGGGTCGCGGGCGAAGGTCGCGATGCCCGCGGACTTGTCCAGGCCCCAGGTCAGGACGCCGGAGATGCCGAGGGCCAGTCCGAGGGACCCGCCGGACAGGACCACCAGGGCCGCGATGCCGGCTCCGATGGCGAGCTGGGTGATCAGGGGCTGGTCGTGCCACCAGTCGGCCAGGGAGTCGAGGATGCCGGCGAGCCAGTCGCCGCTGGTCGGCCCGGTGGTGGGGTCGGTGGTGGGGTCGGTGGTGGGGTCGAGGCTCGGGAACTCGAAGTCCGGGTCCAGGGACGGGAAGTCGTCCGGGTCGAACGTCGGCAGGTCGCTCGGCAGCGTCGTCGGAAGATCGGTGGGCATGCCGCTGGGCAGGCCTGTCGGCAGGCCGGTCGGCAGATTGGCAGGCGGGTCCGACGGGAGCGTGGGCAGCTCCCCGGGGCCAGGGCCAGGGCCAGGACCAAGGTCGAAGACGTCGTTGGTCGTGGTCCCGATCTCGCGCGCGGTGGCGGGCGCGGCAGCGAACACGAGCCAGCCCAGCCCGGCGAGGACGGCGACCGCGGCCAGCCGCCGCGCCCAGGGGTGAATGCGTGCGGAGGCGTGCTCGTGGGCGAGCTCGCGCAGCGCGCGCTGGCCGGAGACGAGCGCTGCACCTCGTGCCGCGGCGGCACGGCGCGGCTCCGGGAGCGCCGACTGTGGGAGTACCGGCTGCCCGCCGGACGGTTCCCCGCCTGCCTGTGCGGGCCGCCGCGCGAAGCCCGCGAGCGCGTGTGTCAGGTCGCGCGCCACGACCCACACCAGCGCCGTGACGGCGCCGAGCACGGCATGGGCGGCCCTGGGCACCGTCGGAGCAGGCCGGGTGACCCAGCCCGGCGCGGGGCGCCCGGTGAGGCCGGCTGCGGGGCGGGTGGCGAGCCGGGCGGCGTCGACCAGGAGGCACACCAGGACCAGGGTGAGGAAGACCGCGACCCGGCCGTGCCCGTGGCCCAGGAACGACCAGGGCACGCGGAGCCACCACGGGATGGTCGTGGTGTCGGGGTCGAGCCAGGCAGGGGTGCCGTCGTCGCCGGGCAGGGCGCTGAACAGGTCCAGACCCGCGTTGTACATCCCGTGGTCGGCGATCGCGGACCACAGGGCCGCGACGGGCAGCGCGGCCAACGCGAGCCCCGTGAAGCGCCGTCGGGCCTGCCAGGCCGCGAGCGCCAGTCCGAACAGGGCGGTGACCAGGGCGGTGATGATGGCGTGGCCGCCGAACTCGGCGGCGGTCGTGGGTGCCAGGAGGGCACCGTCGGCGTTCATCGTGCTAGGGATCGGCAGGAGGCCGAAGGTGACGTAGTCGGGCGGGAGGACGACGTCGGCGGGTGAGGTCTGGAGGAAGCCGCCGAGGCCGGCGTTGCCGGTGGCGAGCGCGGTGCGGCGCAGGCTCTCCTCGACGGCGAGGAACGCGGTGCCGGACGCGAGGCCGAGCAGCAGCCAGTCGATCGTGGCGAACCGGGCGGCGCGGCGTGGTGCGAGCAGGGCGAGGACGACGACGGGGACGAGCTTGCC
Source organism: Promicromonospora sp. NPDC060204 (assembly GCF_042728455.1). Lineage (NCBI taxonomy): Bacteria > Bacillati > Actinomycetota > Actinomycetes > Micrococcales > Promicromonosporaceae > Promicromonospora > Promicromonospora sp. NPDC060204. The sequence goes on along the minus strand of NZ_JBHWZO010000075.1, from coordinate 12,791 downwards.
GACCTCTTCGACGATGCCCGCGACGGCGATCTCGGCACCGGCCTCGGACACCCCGAGCACGTCGAGCCCGGCGGTTTGGGTGGCGAGCGTGGTGGTCAGGGCGCCGATGCCGACGGACCAGGGCACGCAGGCGGTGAAGAAGCCGAGGTACCCGGACCAGGTCAGGGTCTTGGTGCGGGCCAGGGCGAACCAGGCGACGACGACCCAGAGGCAGCCGAGGTAGGCGCGCAGGCCCAGTCGCAGCTCGGGCAGGAACAGCCACAGTGCGGCGAGCCACAGGAGCGACCCGGCCAGGACGACGGTGCGGGTCGCCGCCCAGGTGCGGGTGAGGCGAGGGTGGGTGGTCAGCCAGCGGGAGCGGCGCTCGGCGAGGTGCTGCCACCACTCCCGTCGCTGGTTCTCTGCGGTCTGATGCCGTGACGGCGTGCGAGCAGCGCCGTGCAGCACGTCCGCCACACCTGGCCCCATGCCGCAACCCCTCGTCCACCCGCCCCTGTGCACGTCGGGAGCACGCTATCGGTGCCGGGCGCCCTGGGCGAGGGCTGGCGGGTTACCGCGTCGGTCTACCGCGGTGGGTGAGCATTAGAGCGGTGGGTAAGCGTTAGAGCAGGGGCCGCAGCGGGATGAGCAGGTACTCGCCGATCTTGGCCACAGCGCCGCGTTCCTCCCACTGGGCGAGGGTCAGCTCCTGCGCGTTGGACAGGTCCATCGCGAAGACGTCCTCCATGCGGGCGGCCAGGCCCGGGTCGACGATCTCGAGGTTGACCTCGTAGTTGCCGGTCAGGCTGAGGCGGTCGATGTTGGCGGTGCCGATGGTGGTCCAGCGGGCGTCGATGGTGGCGGTCTTGGCGTGGACCATGGCGCCCTGGTACAGGAAGATGCGCACGCCGCCGCGCAGCAGGGAGGCGTACTGGCCGCGGGCGAGCCAGTCGGCCACGACGTGGTTGGAGCGGTGCGGCACCAGCACCCGGACGTCGACGCCGCGGGCGGCCGCCGCGAGCAGCGCGGCGTGGATGTCGTGGTCCGGGATGAAGTAGGCCTGCGTGATGTAAACGTGGTGCGTGGCGCGGTCGATCGCGTCGAGGTAGATGCCGCGGATCGGGAACACGAGCTCGGACGGCGCGTTGCGCGCGGCCTTCAGGTGCGGCAGCCAGGTCCCGGAGCCGACGTCGGCCAGGATGGGGTGGCGCGGCTTGCGGTGCCGGTTCCAGAAGTCGACGAACGCGTTGCGCAGCTCCCACACCGACGGGCCTTCCAGCCGCACGTGGGTGTCGCGCCACTGCGTGGCGTACAGGGAGCCGATGTTGTACCCGCCGACGAACCCGATCTCGTCGTCGACCACGAGGATCTTGCGGTGGTCACGCCCGGACTTGCGGACGTTGAGGTAGGTCATGCCGGGGCGCAGCGCGGGGAAGCGCAGCGTGTGCACGCTGGGCGGGAAGCGGTAGAACGAGTAGGGCACCACCAGGTTGGCGAAGCCGTCGTAGATGACGTAGACGTCGACGCCGCGGGCGGCGGCGTCGATCAGCTCCTGCTTGAACTGCTGCCCCACCTCGTCGTTCTTCCAGATGTACGACTCCAGCATCACGGACTTGCGGGCCCCGCGGACGGCGTCGAGCATCGCCTCGTACAGGTCGGCCCCGTAGGTGTAGACCGTGGTGGCCGTCTCGTCGATGTTCTCGGTGAGCGGCTTCTCCGTGGGGAACTTCGCCGTGAGCGGGTGGATGCGCCGCCGGACCATGTCGGTCACGGTCAGGGCGACCGCCGCACCGACCGGGACGGCGGCCGCGACGATCGCCGCGCGGGTCGCGAGCGAGCGGGCACGCTGCACGAAGTCGGACGGGATGTCCAGCGTGAGCTTCGGAAAATTGCCGGGGATCTTACGTGAGGCCACCCGCTCACGGTACCCGGTCTCACGTCGTCCGACCTGGGATATCGACCGGGGTGGCCCCGTGCGGGTCCTCAGTGGAACGTCGTCGCGTAGTACGACTGGCGGTCCACGGTCTCGACGGTGACGTCCTGCGTGCGCTCCAGGTGGCGGCGCAGGTTCTCGGCGAACCGCAGCGAGTCGTCGTTGAACCGCGACACGTCGTAGGCGCACACGACCCGGTGCTCGGCGAGGTGCCCGACGAGGGCGTCGATCATGTCCATGAACGTGCGCGTGGCGCGGCGCCCGGGGTGCGCGAGCGTGAACCCGATGTACCACAGCGCCCCGCGCGCGGCGTGCTCGGGGTAGCGGGCGGCGAAGAACTCGGGGCTGACCCATGGCACGGCCGCGAGGTCCGTCGCGAGCGTCGTCAGCCCGACGGCGTCCCCCTGGTCGTCGCGCACGAGGAGCTTGGTCACGCGCGGGTCGGCCATCTCCGCGTCGAACTCCTCCCGGTGCAGCACGTGGCGGGCGGCGGCCCGGGTGCGCAGCGGCTCGAAGGCGTCAAGGTAGAGGGTCCAGAAACGTTCGGCGTCGGCGCCGTCCACGACCCGCTCGAAGGCGACGTCAGCGCTCACCGGGGTCTCCTGCCACGTGGGGCTCTCCGGTCACGTCGGTCTCCTGCCAGCCGGTGCGCCGGAACGTCGCGACGACGACGGCGCACACGGGCAGCGTGACGCAGGTGATGCCCGTGACGCGGTGGCCCTCGGGGCGGTACCGGCCGCCCCGCGTCGCCGAGAGGTCCTCGAGGCTGTGCGTGAGGTCGGCCAGGACCTGCTCGTGGGAGGGGCCCTCGTGCTCGACGAACAGGCCCGCGCCGGTGCCGTCGTCACGCCGTGACCACGCGACCCCGGCCCAGGCCTCGTGCCCCGGCAGCGACGTGTGCGCCCTCGCGTACACGCAGTACAGGAGGTCGCCGTGGTCGCCGCGCAGCTGCGCGGGGCCCTCGACCTCCACGACCCGGCTGCCGGCCGGCACGATCGAGCTGAGCCGCACGAGGTTGAAGTCGCTCACGCCCGCCGCCGCCAGGGCGGCGTCGAACGCGGCCAGGGGTGTGCGTCCCGAGCCGCTGCCCGCGCTCACGCGGATCGTCAGCGCCTGTGTACGGGGCTCCGTCAGAGGTTGGGTCATGGGTTCCTCACCGTGGGGTTCTGTCCGGGCCGGCCGACGTCGCCGGCCCGGCCCGCCGCGACGTCCAGGAGGTCGAGCACGGAGCGCAGCACGGTGTCGGGCGCCGCGCGGCCCTTGGTCAGGAAGACGGTGCGGCCCAGGCGGAGGTCCGCCCGGTCGGAACGGCTGACCTCCGCGCCCGTGTACACGACCAGCGGCACGCGCCGCAGCCGGCCGTCGCGGCGCAGGTCGGCGACGAGCTCCCGCCCGCTGCCGTCGGGCAGCGTGAGGTCGAGGACGACGAGGTCCGGGTCGGCGCCCTGGCTCAGGGCCTCGCGCGCCGCGTCCACGGAGCTCGCGGTCGTCACGACCAGGCCGGCGTTGCGCAGGACGGTCGCCACGACGGTCCGCAGCTCCTCGTGGTCCTCGACCAGCAGCACCCGGCCGTGGTGGGGCTGGCGCCGGATGACGTCCCGGACGGTCTCCACGATGCGGTCGGGGTCCACGGGCTTGACCAGCCAGTCGTCCGCGAGCGCCGCGGTCTCCAGGGCGTCGTGGGGGCGGGTGCCGGACAGGACGACGACGGGGACGTCGGCGGTGGCGGCGGACTGGCGCAGCCGGCTGAGGACCTCGGCGCCGCTGGTGCCGGGCATCGCGAGGTCGAGGACGATCGCGGCGGGGTGCTCGTCCTCGACGGCGGCGAGGGCCGCGCGTCCGTCGGTCAGGCCGATGACGTCGTAGCCGCGTTCTTCGAGGACGGTGCGCAGGACGTCGACGACGTACTGGTCGTCGTCGACGACGATGACGCGGGTGGCGGCGTCGTCGTCGGGTGCGGGTTCGGGTGTCCGGGCCGGGTGGGGGGTGGCGCGCCGCAGGGTGAAGCGGAAGCTGGATCCGGTGCCCTCGCCCTGGCTGACGGCCCAGAGGCGGCCGCCGTGGCGTTCGACGATGCTGCGGGCGATGGTCAGGCCGAGGCCGGAGCCGCCGCGTTCGCGGGTGTCGGAGGCGTCGACCTGTTCGAAGCGCCGGAAGACGGCTTCGAGCTTGTCGGGCGGGATGCCGCGGCCTTCGTCGTCGACGCGGATCTCGACGAGGTCGCCGACGGGGGCGGCGGTCACGCGGACGGTGCTGCCGGGCGGGGAGAAGCGGACGGCGTTGCCGAGCAGGTTGGTCAGGGTCTGCACGACGCGTTCGGGGTCGGCGCGGACGGTCTCGGTGGAGCTGGTGGGTTCGAGCGTGATCCCGGCGTCGTCCGCGAGGACGGCGACCTGGTCGACGGCTGCGGCGACGAGGTCGCCGACGGGGTGTTCTGCCATCTCGAGCTGGGTGGTGCCGGCTTCGAGGCGTTCGGTGTCCAGGATGTCGTCGACGAGGCGGCCGAGGCGTTCGCTGCTGGTCAGGGCGACGCGGACCATGCGCGCGGCCTGTTCGGGCGAGTCGTCCAGGGCGTCGCTGTCCAGCAGGGACAGGGCCCCGCGGATGGCGGTCAGCGGGGTGCGCAGCTCGTGGCTGACGACGGACACGAACTCGTCCTTGATCCGTTCGACCTCGCGTCGTTCGGTGACGTCGCGGAAGACGACGACGGCGCCGCGGATGACTCCGTCGTCGCGCAGGGGGCTGGCGGTGACCTCGACGGGGACCTCCTTGCCGTCGGGGCGGAGGTAGACGTCCTGCTCGGCGGTGACCGTGATGCCGTCGCGCAGGGCCTCGGCGATGTAGCAGCCCTCGGCGGGTAGGGGGGTGCCGTCGTCGGCGGGGGCGTGGAACGTGGCGTGGGCGTCGCGGCCGACCAGGTCGCTCGCGGAGGCGCCGAGGGTGTAGGCGCCGGCGGTGTTGACGAAGGTGACGCAGCCGTCCGGGTCGACGCCGTAGATGCCGTCGGCGACGGACTCGAGGGTGCGTTCGCGTTCGCTCGCGAGGGAGCGCAGCTGTGCGGTGCGTTCCTGGACGCGGCGTTCGAGGCCGTGGCGCAGGGACTCGTTGTCCACGACGACGAGGATCTGGCGTGCGACGACGGCGACGAGGACGGCGACCCAGAGCGCGTTGGCGACCGGGGGGAGCGTCTGGTTGCCGGTCTGCACGACGCGGACGAGGGCGGCGCCGAGGAACAGGCAGAACGTGACGACGGTGCCGAGCACGGGTGTGCCGTGCTCGGCGCGGTCGACGACGGGGCTGCCGGACGCGGCGGGGTGGCGGGCGGCGAGCGCGATGGCGATGTACCCGCCGGCCCAGGCGGCGTCGACGGGGCTGCCGAAGGTGAAGCCGCCCGCGGCGGACAGCAGCGCGAACGCGACGTCGGCGACGGCGTAGAGCACGAACCCGCCGCCGACGAGCACGAGCGGTACCCGTTCTGCCGTGTTCGAGCGGGTCATGACCTGGACGGCGAGGGTGGCGAGCAGGGCGTCGACCACGGGGAGGGCGTAGGCGGTGAGCGCGGGCTCCGCCTGCGGGGTGTCGGCCTGCAGGGCGAGGGCGAACAGCGCGATGTAGAGCACGGAGCCGCCGACCACGACGCTGTCCAGCAGCATGCGCACGAGCTCCTGCCCGCGCGGGCGGACGGCGGGGAAGAGCGAGAGGCCGACGACGCCGAGCAGCAGGGCCGCGATGTAGGCGGCGTCGCCGGTCTCGGGGTCGCCGACGAGCCCCGAGTAGACGTTGCCGGCCAGGCCGACGACCCCGCCGAGGGAGAGCACGGCCCAGGCGCGCCGGCGCCGGCCGGTGGACCGGGTCGCGCGCTGCGCGCAGCTGATGGCCGCGACGACACCGGCGGCGGCGATCGCCGCCATGGAGATCTGCTCGCGCGTCGCCTGACTCAGGGGGCTCAGGAGGGCGATGACGAGCAGCACCACGGCGGTGCCGGAGACCCAGCACCAGCGCAGAAACCTGTCTCGTGACTGCGCAGCACCGCGCCGCGACACCATGTGCCAGAGGGTAATTCACCCGTGCCGGACCCGCAGATCAGTGCGGTGATCGACCGAGAGCGTCCGGGGTGACCGACGACCGGGTCAGCGCTGCCAGCCGAGGAGGTCCGCGATCTGGTCGGGCAGCGTCAGCGGGTCGAACGGCTTGGCGAGCACCCCGGCGACGCCGAGGTCCTCGTACTGCCGTCGTTCCACGGGCTGCACCTTCGCGGTCAGCAGGATCACGGGCACGCTGCGGGTGCGGGGGTCGTCCTGCAGCCGGGCGAACGTCGTCGGCCCGTCCATCGTGGGCATCATGACGTCCAGCAGGACGGCGTCCGGCGGGTCCTCGCCGCACAGGGTGATGGCCTGCTCCCCGTTGCTGGCCAGGCGCACCGACCACCGGGCGACCATCTCCAGGCCGGTGCGCACGACGTCGCGGATCGCCTCGTCGTCGTCGACGACCAGGATCCGGCGGCTCACCGGGTCGCCGCCCGCCCCGCCACCGCGGCGACCGGGGCGGATGCCCTGCCCGAAGCCCTGCCCGATGCCCTCGGACCGAGTGTCCTCATGGGCTCACATGCTGCCACGGCCGGGGTGGGTCCGCGCCCCGCCGGACGGACCCCGCCGGACGTGCCTCACTCGATGGCGGCCGCCAGGGGATGGGACCGGATCGCGGCGGCTAGCTCGCCCTCGATGCGGTCGAGGTAGACGCCGGTGGTGGCGATCGACGCGTGCCCGAGCAGCTCGGCGACGACCTTCACGTCCCACCCGTCCGCGACGAGCAGGGTGGCCGTGGTGTGCCGCAGGGCGTGGGGTGTGGCCTCGCGCTGGTAGGGGGCGGGCATCCGGCGCACGGCACGGGCCAGCAGGGCGCGGATGGCCTGGGTGTCGATGCGCCGTCCGCGCCACGACAGCAGGAGCGCCCGCTGCGCGTCGTCGTCGTGGGGGCGCTTGGCGGCCAGGGAGGGCCGCAGGTTCGTCAGGTAGTCCTCCAGGGCGCGCGCCAGGGGCGGGGACAGCGTCACGGTGCGGGTGTTGCCGCCCTTGCCGCGGATACGCCACGTGGTGCGCTCGGGCTCGCGGGCGACGTCGTCGACGTCGGTGCGGGCCAGCTCCGAGACACGTGGCCCCAGGACCAGAAGGAGTGCCACCACGAGCCGGTCCCGCAGCGCGAGGTCCTGGTCCGTGCGCGCGGGGGTGTCCGACGGCGGGGTGGTCAGCAGGCTGCGCGCCGCGCTCGCGGACAGGGCCGTACGGGCGGTGCGCAGGGTGCCGCGCACCTTCGCCGGCGGCGCCGCCCACTGCATCGGGTCGGCCTGCACCCAGCACTCCCGCGCCGCGTAGGCGAAGAACCGGGTGACCGACTGCCGGAACCGGTTGACCGTCGCCGTGCTGCGACCCGGCCCGGCCTTGCGGTCCGGGTCGGTGTACCGGGCGTCGGGCGCGGACTGGTACCGCACCAGCACGGTGTCGACGTCGGAGCCCGTCACGTCGTCCAGGATGCGCTCGCGGCCCGTCAGGCGCCCGAACTCCGTCACGTCGCGCGTGTAGCTGCGCGCCGTGGCGGGGGACAGGACACCGCGGATCGTCTCGACCTCGACCGCCGCCAGGTAGCGGCGGGCGGCTTCGTCGACGGTGATGCGCTCGAGGCGCGGAGGAGCGACCATGTCCGCCACCCTAAGCGGGACCACTGACACTCCCGATATGCCGGAATATGCCGCTGACCTGCGACGGGACCTCACGCGAGGTCGCGACGGCGCAGCACCACCAGCACCACGGCGCACAGCCCCACCACGTAGGCCACGACCGTGACCACCGCCTGCCCGCCCGGGACGACGTCGAGCACCCCGGGTGTGCCCGTCCCCGTCCCCGTGAGCGCACCGACCAGGGACCCGGCGGCCGTGCCGGGCAGGTAGTGAGTGACCTGCTCGACGGCGTCCAGCAGCGAACCCACGCCACGCAGCAGGTTCTCCACCACCAGGGCCCACACCAGCCCCAGCCCCACCGCGAGCGCCGGTCCGCGCGCCAGCACGCCGACGGTGTAGCCGAGCAGGGCCCACATCTCCAGCACCAGCAGCCCGCTCCCGACGGCCTGGGCGGTGGCGCTCGCGGTGGGCCAGACGACGGCCTGGTCCTCGGCGAGGGCGATCCCGGCCGAGACGGCGGTGAACAGCGCCAGGGTGGCCGCGACCATGAGGAGCACGAAGACGCTCAGGGCGGTCAGGGAGCCGCCGACGACGGCGGTGCGGGAGGGGCCCTGGGTGAACGCGGTCTTCCAGGTGCCCCAGCCGAAGCCGTTGCCCGCGACCAGGGCGCCGAGCACCATCGCGAGCGCCCCGCCGAACATGGGCATGCCCTGGACCAGGACGTCGGGCACGGCCTGGGGGAGGAGCCCGGCCAGGAGCGCGTCGCGGGCGGCGGCCGCACCCTCGGTCGCGAACGTCTCGGTGCCGGTGGCCCAGGTGACGTAGTCGAAGACGTAGCCGAACGTCAGGGCGAGGGCCACCCAGGCGCCGACGGTGATCCAGACGGCGGGCCACCGGCTCAGCCGGAGCAGCTCGGCGCGGGTGGCGTGCAGGACGGTGGTCATGAGACGGGTTCCTTCCCGGTCGTGCTGCTGGGGGTCGTGGGGTCCGGCGTCGTCAGCTCGAAGAAGACCTCCTCCAGGGTGCGTTCGCTCGGCGCGACCTCGTGCACGTCGGCCCCGGCGGCGACCAGCGCCCGCGTCAGGTCGGGTGCGGCGCTCGCGGGCAGGTCCACGCCGAGGGCGCCGTCGGGCAGCGGGCGGACGGCGCCCGGGCCGGCCAGCCGGGTGGCGACCGCGAGCGCCGTGTCGTGCGGGGTGGCACGCACCCGCATGGTGACGCCGCCGCGCAGGTCGGCGACACGGGCCTCCCGCAGCAGCCGGCCGTGGTCGATGATCCCGACGCGGTCGCAGATCTCCTGCACCTCGGCCAGCAGGTGGCTGGACAGCAGGACGGTGCGGCCTCCCCGGGCGAGGGAGACGACCAGGGCGCGCATGTCCGCCATCCCCGCGGGGTCCAGGCCGTTGGTGGGCTCGTCCAGGATGACGAGCTCCGGGTCGCCGAGCAGGGCCGCGGCGACGCCGAGGCGCTGCTTCATGCCCAGGGAGTAGCCCTTATAGGCGTCGTCGCCGCGGCCGGTCAGGTCGACGAGGTCCAGGACCCGTTCGACCTCGGTGCGCGGCAGGTGCTGGTAGCGGGCCAGGACGCGCAGGTTGTCCCGGCCCGACAGGTACGGGTAGAAGCCGGGCCCCTCGACCAGGGCGCCCACCCGTGCCGTCACCCCGGGCCGTCCCGCAGGGAGCCCGAGCACCGTGGCCCGTCCCGCGGTGGGGCGCACCAGCCCGAGCACCATCCGCAGCGTCGTCGTCTTGCCCGCGCCGTTGTGCCCCAGGAAGCCGTACACCTCGCCCCGGCGCACCGTCATGCTGACCCGGTCGACGGCGGTCCGGTCGCCGTACCGCTTGGTCAGCGCGTCGGTGCTCAGCACGAGGTCGCCAGGGGGTGCTGTCTCCGCCGGGGGTGTCCCTGCCGCACCTGTCCCTGCCGCACCTGCCGTAGTCGTGCGCGTCGTGTCCATGGGCCCACCGTCGCCCCGCCCCGGGGTGCCCTGCGTCCGTCCGAGAGCGACACCCGTGTACGCAGGTTTGCGTACGAGCAGCTTCGCCCACCGACGAATGTGGTTGTGCCCACCGGGCGCGCACAGTTGCCTGAACCAAGGGACTGACCCCAGGGACACGCCCAGGACGGAGAGACCCGTGAACAGCACACAACCCTTCCGGTTCGGCGTCGTCGCCTCGCAGGCACCCACCGGCGCCGCCTGGCTCGACCACGCACGCCACATCGAACGCCTCGGCTTCGACACCCTCGTGACGCCCGACAGCATCGCCCACGGCCTGTCCGTGCTGCCCATGCTCGCCGCGGCCGCCACCGCGACCACCCGACTGCACCTGGGCACCTACGTCCTGGCCAACGACTTCCGCCACCCCGTGCTCGTCGCCAAGGACGCCACGACCCTCGCCGTCCTGTCGGACGGGCGCTTCGAGCTCGGCATCGGCGCCGGACACCCCGGCACCGGCCCCGACAACGCCATGCTCGGACGCACGTTCGACCAGCCCGGGGTACGCGTGTCCCGCCTCGCCGAGTCCGTCGGCATCATCCGCCGCCTGCTCGACGGCGAGACCGTCACCACCACCGGCGAGCACTACACCACCACCGACGCCCACGTGGTCCCGTACGGCACGCAGCCGCACCACGTCCCGCTCCTGATCGGCGCCGGCGGGACCCGCATGCTCACCCTCGCCGGACAGCACGCCGACACCGTCGCCCTCGGTATCCCGCTCGACGCCGACGCGGACACGGCAGCCAAGCTCATCGAACGCGTGCGCGACGCCGAACGCAGCCGGCCCGTGCCCGCGCCCGCGGGTGCGTCCGCCGCCTCGCCCACCCCTGCGCCCGTAGAGCTCAACGTCAACCTCATGGCCGTCGGCGACGCCGTACCCCGCTACCTCGCCGACCGCATCGACCCGACGGCGCTCGCGGCCTCAGGGGCCCTCTCCGTGGTCACCGGCTTACCCCAGGACATGGCCGACCAGCTCCGCGACCGCCGCGAGCGCCTCGGCATCTCCTACCTGGTGGTCTCCGAGGAGCTGGTCGACGCGTTCACCCCGGTGCTGCGGATCCTCGCGGGGGAGTGAGGGCGCGGGGCAGCGTCACGGCCGACGGGAGCGCGAACGACACAGGTCGGGTGTCGGTCCCGCGTGGTTGAATCCGCACGTGCGAGCGATCCTCTTCGACGAGTTCCAGGGCCCCACCTCCGTCCGGGAGGTCCCCGACGTGACGGCCCCCGACGGCGGCGTCGTCGTCCGCGTGCACGCCACCGGACTGTGCCTGAGCGACTGGCACGCGTGGGCCGGGCACGACCCCGACATCCCCGACCTGCCGCACGTGCCGGGGCACGAGCTCGCGGGCACCGTCGCGCAGGTGGGCGCCGGCGTCACCCGGTGGCGCGAGGGCGACCGGGTCACCGTGCCGTTCGTGAGCGGCTGCGGTATCTGTGAGTGGTGCCGCACCGGTCAGGCGCAGGTCTGCCCCGACCAGACCCAGCCCGGCTTCACGCACTGGGGGTCGTACGCCGAGCTCGTCGTGCTCCACGCCGCCGACGCCAACCTCGTCGCCATCCCCGAGGGCGTCACGTTCGAGGCGGCAGCGAGCCTCGGCTGCCGGTTCGCCACCGCCTACCGGGCCGTGGCCGGCCGCGCCCAGGTCCGGGCAGGGGAGTGGGTAGTGGTCGTCGGGGCGGGCGGCGTCGGGCTCAGCGCCGTCATGATCGCCGTGGCCCGCGGGGCGCACGTCATCGCCGTCGACCGCTCCGAGGGTGCGCTGGCCGCTGCCCGCCGCGCCGGCGCGGAACGCACCGTGCTGGCCGACGGGCTCGACGTCCCCGCCGTCGTCCACCAGCTGACCGACGGCGGCGCCCACGTCGCGATCGACGCCGTCGGGAGCGAGCAGACGTGCGCCGACGCGATCCTGAGCCTGCGCCGACGCGGCCGCCACGTCCAGGTCGGGCTCTTCTCGCCCGTCGACGGCGGCCCGCGCGTACCGATGGGGCGCGTGATCGGCTGGGAGCTCGACGTGCTCGGCAGCCACGGCATGGCCGCGGTCGACTACCCGGAGATGCTCGACCTCGTCGCCTCCGGCGCGCTGCGGCCCCAGGACCTGCTCGACCGGGTGGTCGGTCTGGCCGAGGCGGCCGCGCTCGTGCCCACGATGGACTCCGCGCCCCGCGCCGGGATGGTGGTGCTCGACCCGCGGAAGGCGTGAGGACGGGGCGGACGGCTCGTCCTGCTCTTGGGGACCCGGCTCAGGTGGCCCAGCGGAGCAGCGCGTCGAGCGGGGCCGGCACTCGGTCCAGCGGGAGCGTCTCGGCGAGGCGCCGCCCGTAGCGTTCCTTGCGGCCGCCCTTGGAACCGATGAACCGGTGCAGCTGTTGCGTGGTGGTGCGCTCGCGCTGCGCGGGCTGGCCCCGCAGCCGCTCGAAGCTGCGCAGCTCGCCCTCGGCCTTGATCAGGGCCAGGAACCCGTCGGTGCCGACCGCTCGCATGAGCTCGTCCTCGAGGTCGCGGTCGCAGCGGAAGAAGCCGTGCTCGGACAGGGGAGTGGTGGCGGCCTCCGGGCGGAGCCCGACGCGGTCCAGTCCCTTGATCACGAAGCGTTCCTCGGCGGCGTCGTACAGGCCGCCCACCCGCACGCCGCGGGCATCGGCGGGGCGCTCACCGGACAGGGCGACGAGGTGGTGGCCGATGTTGGTGATGCCGCCCATGGCGACGACCTGCACACCGAGGTCGGCGAGGGGGAGGCCCAGCCGTGCGGCGAGGGCCTCGACGGCCACGCGGTCGCTCTCGCCCTCCACGAGCACGGCGGTGCTCGTGGAGGCGGCGAGTATCCCGGCGAGGTTCATCGTCTCGGAGCGTATGCCCGCGGTGCGGGGCGGCGCCGCAGAAAAATCCGACCTGCTACCGTGATGATCTTGCTTGATGTTGGAAGACAGTTGTGTTGCGCTATACACACTGCTTTAAGTTTCTTGGGGGTGGGGGCCGGTAGGGGTGGGGCACCATGAGCGAGCCGAGGAGTGGTTGTGCGGGCAGTCAAGCAGTCGGGTCGCCAGCTGCACGCAGTTTCGCTCGCCGGCTGCACACGGATCTGCCCGCGCGGTGATCATGGGCTCACGATCAGCGACTCGACGATCGGCAGCCCAGGTTCGATCGGCAGCGCAGGTTCAACAGTGCGGTGATCAACGGCCCGGTGTGGCCTCGTCGTCCGATCACC
>NZ_JBHWZO010000074.1:0-24990 GCF_042728455.1 Promicromonospora sp. NPDC060204 | reverse complement strand
GATCTCCCGGCCGGGCCCGCGGTGCGTCCTGACTGTGTCGCAGAAGGACGGCCTGAGGGTAGAGGTGGTGGTCAGCCCACGGACGAGTCCGAGCCGACGCGGTCCTTGGGCGCCTGGGCGCGGATCTTCTCCTTCAGGCGCGGCACCACGTTCTTGTAGACGGACGGGTCGATCGGCAGGAGCCACTGGACCGCCTGGGCGCGCTGGCTGATGTTCACGCCGGCCTCGTCCAGGGTCTCGTCGATCTGGTGCATCGAGAACGGGATGACGTTGGTGCCGCGGGCGTGCTTGCCGCCCGTGCGCTGCTCCATCCAGGCCACGCGCTCGGCGACGTGCTTGCGGCGCTCCTCGATTGACGGCAGCTCGACGACGCCGGCCAGGTACGCGGCGATCCAGATCGCGCCGGCTTCGGCGGACAGCGGCGAGAACAGCGACGAGTTGTAGCCCGCGAAGGTCAGGTTCGGCACGCCGTCGGGCAGGATCTGGCGGTAGAGCTTGTAGTTGCCGTCCTCGTCCAGCAGGCGGGCGGACACGGCGTCGTCCAGGAACGGCACGCGCTGGTGGAAGCCGGTGCCGCAGACGACGAGGTCGGCGGGGATCCGGGCGCCGTCGCTGAGGACCGCGACCGGGCGGTCGCCGTCGGCCTCGAAGCGCTGGATCTCGGTGTCGCGGTGCACCTTGATGGCGCCGCTCGCGACCTGCTCGTAGAACCCGTCCGTGGACAGCGACACGGTGCTGTTGGCGATGTCGGCGAACTCGCCCCGGGGCACGAGCCCGAGCTTCTTGAGCTTGAACTGCCAGGTCGCGACCGACCCGATGCTCGACAGCATGCTCGCGCGCACCTTGTCGCCGGGGCCGTGCAGGAACCGCTCCATGCCGTTGTCCAGCTCCTGGTACTTGAACAGGGCCTCGCCGAGGCGGGACAGCAGCAGGTACTTCATGTTCAGGGAGTTGGCGATGCGCTTGGGCATCTTCCACAGCAGACGCCGGGCGACGACGGTGGTGGACTCGGCGACCACGCCGATCTCGGCGGCGACGTCGCACGCCGACTTGCCGTAGCCGACCACCACGACGTTCTTGCCGCGGGCGTCCTCCAGGTTGTTGAGCTGGCTGGAGGCCACGAGCTTGCCGCCCGCGCGGACCAGGTCCGCGTAGCCCTCGTACTGCGGGAAGACCGGGTCGGAGAAGATCCCGTTGGCGACCACGAGGTGGTCGAACCGCTCGGGCGACGAGACGGGGGCGCCGATGCGGCGCGCCGTCACCATCCAGCCGTCCTCCGCGTCGGTGAGCTCGGCGCGCACGACCTCGGTCGCGAGGCGCAGGTAGGGGCGCAGCTCGAACTTCGCGACGTACCGCTCCAGGTAGGCCTGGACCTGCTCGCCGGTGGGCCACTCGGGGTAGTCGCGGGGCATCGGCAGGTCCGAGAAAGCGTACGAATCCTTGTTGTTCTGCGTCCGGAGGCCGGAGTACCGACGGGTCGCGCTCCACACCCCGCCGACGTCCGGCGCCTTTTCGAAGACGGTGACCTCGTGGTCGAACTCGCGGAGGGTTTTCGCGGTGGCGAGACCTGCGAACCCGGCACCGACGACGGCGATCTTCAAGGGACCCCTGCTCTCAGTAGATTTGCGGCATTTTGCTCGAATGGTAGCGGGACCCGCTCGTGCGCGATAGGGGGCGGATCCTGGTGAATGGCCAGGTCGGCAGCATCTTCGGCGCAGGCGTCCACAGGTCACCGCTCGGATGTCAGTGGTTCAAGCCATGATTGTGTCCGTGAGCGAGACGACAGGCATCCCGGGACCGGCCGACGCAGGCGACGAGGCGGCGGCGCAGCGCCGATGGGCGGAGCTGGTCGCCCAGATCGAGGAGGATCGCAGGGCCTACTTCGAGGACGACGCGCCCGTGTCGTCCGACGCCGAGTACGACGTGCGCATGCGCGAGCTGCAGGCCCTCGAGGCCGCGCACCCCGCGCTGGTGACGCCGGAGTCGCCCACGCAGAGCGTCGGCGGCGCCGCGACGGCGGGGTTCGCCACCGTCGAGCACATCGAGCGCATGCTGTCGCTCGACAACGCCTTCAGCACGGAGGAGCTCGGGGTCTGGGCCGACAAGGTGCACCGCGACCTCGGCACCGACACCCCCGGTCTGCTGTGCGAGGTCAAGATCGACGGTCTGGCCATCTCCCTGGTGTACGAGAAGGGGCGGCTGGTCCGCGGCGTCACCCGCGGTGACGGCCGCGCGGGCGAGGACGTCACGGCGAACGTGCGCACCATCGCGTCGATCCCGCAGCAGCTCGCCGGCGACCCCGCCGACCACCCCGACCTCATCGAGGTGCGCGGCGAGGTCTTCATGGCCACCGCCGACTTCGCGGTGCTCAACGAGAAGCTGGTCGCGGCGGGCCTGGACCCGTACGCCAACCCGCGCAACACCGCCGCCGGCTCGCTGCGCCAGAAGGACCCGTCGGTCACCGCGAGCCGCAACCTGCGCATGTACGCGCACGGGGTGGGCGCCCTCCAGTGGCAGGCCGGCGAGCACACCGAGCTGGAGCGGCAGTCCGACGCGTACACGCTGTTCGACCGGTGGGGCATCGCAGTGTCCCCGCACAACCGCGTGATCCCCGGCCTGGACGGCGCGCTCGAGATGATCGAGTACTTCCGCGAGCACCGGCACGACATCGAGCACGAGCTCGACGGCATCGTGCTCAAGGTCGACGCCCTGGAGCAGCAGCGCAAGCTGGGCTCGACCAGCCGCGCGCCCCGCTGGGCGATCGCCTTCAAGTACCCGCCGGAGGAGGTCAACACCCGGCTGCTCGCCATCCAGGTCGGCGTGGGCCGCACCGGCCGGGCCACCCCGTACGCCGTGATGGAGCCGGTCAAGGTCGCCGGCTCCACGGTGCGCCAGGCCACGCTGCACAACCAGGACGTGGTGAAGGCCAAGGGCGTGCGCATCGGCGACGTCGTGGTGCTGCGCAAGGCGGGCGACGTCATCCCCGAGATCCTCGGGCCGGTGACGGCGCTGGCGAACGACGGCTACCCGCGCGAGGACTTCGTCATGCCGGCGAACTGCCCCGAGTGCGGCACGCCCCTGCGCCCCATGAAGGAGGCCGACGTCGACCTGCGCTGCCCGAACGCGGAGTCCTGCCCCGCGCAGGTGCGCGGGCGGGTCGAGCACATCGGGTCGCGCGGCGGCCTCGACATCGAGGCCCTCGGCGAGGTGACCGCCGCGGCGCTCACCCACCCCGACATGCCCGAGACGCCGCCGCTGGTCACCGAGGCCGAGCTGTTCTCGCTCACGCTCGACCAGCTCCTGCCCATCGAGGCCGTGGTGCGGGACTCCGAGACGGGCCTGCCCAAGATGGACGACGACGGCGTGGTGCGCCGCCGTGCCCCGTTCCGCCGCAAGCTGTCGTACGGCAAGACGCAGCGGGCCGCCGCCGAGGAGGCGGGTGAGACCCTGCCGGAGTGGGCGCCGTCGGCCAACGCGACCAAGCTCCTGGACGAGCTCGAGCGCGCCAAGACCAAGGACCTGTGGCGCATGCTCGTCTCGCTGAACATCCGGCACGTCGGGCCGGTCGCGGCCCGGGCGCTCGCGGGCTGGTTCGGCTCGGTGGACGCGATCGAGGCGGCGTCGGAGGAGGAGCTCGCGGCTGTCGAGGGCGTGGGACCCGTGATCGCCGCCGAGATCAAGGCCTGGCTCGCGGTGGAGTGGCACCAGGGGATCCTCGCGGCCTGGCGCGCGGCCGGCGTGCGGCTCGAGACGCCGGGGCACCCGGGGCCGGCGGCGATGGCCGAGGCCGACACGGAGCCCACCGGCCCGCTGGCGGGCCTCACGGTCGTGGTGACCGGCTCGCTGGTGGACTTCACGCGCGACGGCGCCAAGGAGGCCATCATCGCCGCGGGCGGCAAGGCCTCCGGGTCGGTCTCCAAGAAGACCGACTACGTGGTGCTGGGGGAGAACGCCGGCACCAAGGCGGCCAAGGCCGAGGCCCTGGAGATCCCGACCCTGGACGAGGACGGGTTCAAGGCGCTGCTGGAGGGCGGCCCGGGGGCGCTGTAGGTCGGTGGTCTCCTGACCTCCACACCGGCCGGGTCGACGGCGCCCCGGCCGGCGCGGAGGTGCCTGTGCGCATACCCGAAAGAAGGCGATATCCCGGTAACGCTGAACACCTGACAACTTTTGCTTGACGCCCGACAGAAGTCCTCGTAGGTTCTAGCCGCAAGGTCAACGCCGACCGAGGAGAGCTCATGCGTCAACGTGGAACCAGAACCCGCACGAGACAGGCCGCCGCAGCCGCGGCGGCCGTGGCACTGACAGCGGTAACGCTCGCGGGGACGGTCCCCGCCGCGACGGCGGCGGTCGACGACCTCCCGCCCCAGGAGCCGGGCGTCACGCTGCGGACCTACGACCTGGCCCGCGACCTCAGCGAGCTGTGCACGCTCCGCTCGGGCCAGACGCCGAACGTCGACCAGCTCAAGCCCACCATCGACTACTCGACCGAGGCCGACTTCGGGATGGGCGAGCGCTTCATCGCGCACGCGCTGGCCAACCTGAACGTGCCGGCCGACGGCAACTACGAGTTCCGCCTCACGAGCGACGACGGCTCGCGCCTGGTGATCGACGACGCCGTCGTGATCGACCACGACGGCCTGCACGGGGAGTCCTCGAAGGAGGGCACCGTCGCGCTCACCACCGGGTACCACGACCTGCGCGTGGAGTACTTCGACAACACGAACGACAACATCCTGAAGCTGGAGTGGCGCACGCCGGGCACCAGCGACTTCGTCGTCGTGCCGTCCAGCGTGCTGAGCACCGAGGCCGACGTCGTGCGCGTGACGGCCCCCGGCACGAAGTACTGCGAGGGCCAGGGCGACACCGCGGGTGACGGCATGCGCCTCGACTCCGTGTACCCGGGCTACACCCTGACCGACCTGCGCCCCGACGGCTTCGAGCCCATGGTCTCGGGCCTCGACTGGACCGACGACGACCGCCTCGCCGTGGTCACGGCCGGCTCGGTGAGCCCCGGCGGCTGGGTCGAGGACCCGGAGCCCGGCGAGGTCTTCCTGCTCGACAACGTCACCGGCGCGACCTCGAAGGACCAGGTCACGTACGAGAAGGTCGCCACCGACCTGTTCAACCCGATGGGCGTGGCCGTGATCGGGGAGTCGATCTACGTCTCGGAGCGGGACAAGCTCACCGAGCTCACCGACCCGGACGGCGACGGCTTCTACGACGACCACCGCACCGTGGCCGAGTGGCCGTTCGGCGGCAACTTCCACGAGTTCGCCTTCGGCCTGCTGTACGACGACGAGAGCTTCTACGTGAACCTCTCCGTGGCCATCAACAACGGCGGCGCCACCACGGACCCGCAGCCCGCCCAGAACCGCGGCACAGCGATCAAGGTGGACCGCGAGACCGGCGAGGTCGAGTTCGTCGCGGGCGGCCTGCGCACGCCGAACGGCATGGTCAAGGGCCCGGACGGCGAGCTGTTCGTCATGGACAACCAGGGCGCCTGGCTGCCCAGCTCCAAGCTGGTGCACATCGAGCAGGGCAAGTTCTTCAACCACTTCACCAACCCGTCCGGCCCGTACGACGCCCAGCCCGTCTCCGCCCCGGCGCTGTGGGTGCCGCAGAACGAGATCGGCAACTCGCCGAGCTCCCCGGTGCAGCTCACCGAGGGCCCGTACGCGGGTCAGCTCGTGTTCGGCGACGTCACCTACGGCGGGCTGCAGCGCGGCTTCCTGGAGAAGGTCGACGGCGAGTACCAGGGCGCGGTCTTCCGGCACTCGGCGGGTCTGGAGGCGGGCGTCAACCGCACCGTCGTCGGGCCCGACGGCGCCCTGTACGTGGGCGGCATCGGCGAGGGCGGCAACTGGAGCGAGCCGGGCAAGCTGCGCTACGGCCTGCAGAAGCTCACGCCGAACGGCGAGGACGCCTTCGACATGACCGAGATGCGGGTCACGAAGAAGGGCTTCGAGATCGAGTACACGCAGCCGCTGTCGGCCGAGACGGTGGCCAAGATCGCGGAGAACCCGAACGCGGCGTTCCGCATGGACCACTGGCGCTACGTGCCCACGCGCGCCTACGGCGGGCCGAAGGTCGACGAGCAGCAGCTGTTCGTCTCGGGCGCCACGGTGTCCCGGGACCGCAAGAAGGTCACGCTCACCGTGGACGGGCGCCAGCCCGGTTACGTGGTGCACCTGCGCAGCCCGCGCCCGTTCGCGGACGCGGAAGGTCGGGAGCTGTGGAACACGGAGGCCTGGTACACGCTCAACGCGATCCCGGGCTACAAGGCGCCTGCGGGGTTCCAGGAAGCGGAGGAGGCGACGCTCCGCGGCAGCGCGAACGTGGCCAACGAGCACAACGGCTACTCCGGCTCCGGGTTCGCGGCCGGCTTCGGCCAGGTCGGCGCGTCCGCGACCTTCACCACCACCGTCAAGCGCGCGGGCGCCCAGCCCGTGAGCCTGCGCTACTCGAACGGCCCCAACCCGTTCCAGGGCACCAAGAAGGTGTCGGTGCTGGTCAACGGCCAGGAGGTCGAGCCGTGGGCGCTGGAGTCCACGGGAGACTGGAAGACCTGGGCGACGGCGACCCGGTCGCTCGACCTGCGCAAGGGGGTCAACACCATCACCCTGCGGTACGACGAGGACGATGACGGCAACGTCAACCTCGACCTCCTCAAGGTCGGTGGCGGGGCCGCCGACATCTGCGAGCCGAAGCGGTACGAGCGTGGCTACACCGCGCTGTTCGACGGCACGCTGGCCTCGCTGGACGGCTGGAACATGGCCGGCCCGGGCTCGTTCGGCCGTCAGGCCGACTGCACGATCCGCGGGAGCGGTGGCATGGGTCTGCTCTGGCACTCCACGGAGCTGCACGAGTACAGCCTGAAGCTCGACTGGAAGCTCAAGAAGGACGACAACGGCGGCGTCTTCGTCGGCTTCCCGGACCCGGGCAACGACCCGTGGATCGCCGTCAACCAGGGGTACGAGATCCAGATCGACGCCACCGACGAGCCGGACCGCACCACGGGTGCGATCTACACCTTCCAGGGCGCGGACCCGGAGGTCGTGGAGCGGGCGCTGAAGCCGGTCGGGTCCTGGAACTCCTACGAGATCCGGGTGGAGGGGCAGACGATCAAGGTCTTCCTCAACGGTGAGCTGGTGAACGACTTCGTCAGCACCGACCCCGCGCGCGACCTCGCCCAGGGCTTCATCGGCCTGCAGAACCACGGTCAGGGCGAGGCGGTGAGCTACCGCGACGTCCGGGTCAAGGACCTGAGCTAGCCCCACAGACGTCAGACGCTCAGGTCCCTGGAGGGGCCTGAGCGTCTGACACGTTGCGGGGGAGTGGGGTCACGCCACCAGGCGGTCCACGGCCTCCGACGACAGAGCCTGGTCCACGGCCATGGCGCTCGCGCCGAGCACGCCCGCCTGCGTGCCGGTGCGGGCCGTGACGATCCGCAGGTGCTGCGTCGCCAGGGGCAGGGACCGCTGGTAGACGACCTCACGGATGCCGGCCACGATGTGCTCGCCGGCGTCGGCCAGGATGCCGCCGATCACGATCATCGACGGGTTGAGCAGGCTGACGCTGGTGGCGAGCACCGCGCCGATGTCCCGGCCCGCCTGGCGCACGGCCTGGCTCGCGGCCACGTCGCCCGCCCGGACCAGGGCGACGACGTCGGCGGGCGTGACCGCGCCCTCCAGGCGGCTCGCCACGGCCTGCCCGCTCGCGATGGCCTCCAGGCAGCCGACGTTGCCGCAGCGGCACACGATGTCGGTGACCCCGGGCACGGCGACGTGCCCGATGTCGCCCGCGGAGCCCTGCGCGCCGCGCCGCAGCGCGCCGTCGGCGATGATGCCGGCGCCGATGCCGGTGGCGACCTTGACGAACAGCAGGTCGGCCACGTCGGGCCAGGCCGCGCGGTGCTCGCCCAGTGCCATGATGTTCACGTCGTTGTCCACGAGCACGGGCGCGTGGAACCGGGCACCGAGGATCGCCGGCACGTCCGCGTTGTCCCAGCCCGGCATGATCGGCGGGTTGTTCGGCTTGCCGGTCGCGTGCTCCACGGGGCCCGGCAGGCCCACGCCGACGCCGGCGAGCTCGCCGGTGGTGCGGCCCGCCTCGCGCAGCAGCTCGGCGCCCGTCTCGGCCACGCGGTCGAGCACGAGGTCCGGCCCGTCCGTGATGAGCAGCGGCAGGTCGCGCTGCGCCAGGATCGTCGAGGCGAGGTCGGTCAGGGCGAGCCGCGCGTGCGTCGCGCCGAGGTCCACCCCCAGCACCACCCGGGCGGACGGGGCGAACGCGAAGGTCGCGGGCGGGCGTCCGCCGGTCGACGTCGCCTCGCCCGCGGGCGCGATGAGACCCGCCGTCATCAGCAGGTCGATGCGCGCCGCGACGGTCGACCGCGCCTGCCCCGTGACGGCCGCCAGATCCGCCCGGGTGCGGGGCCGCCCGTCGCGCAGGAGCTGGAACATGTCCCCGGCTCCAGACACCTTGGGTACCTGCTGGAATACTTCCCGTGCCACTTCCACCATGTGCCTAGTCAATCATGGCGGGCGAAGTCTCGACTTTTGCTTGACCGTCGCCAAAAGTCCAACTACGTTCGATACATGGTCGACGCGGACCCCCAACCGACAGAGCAGCCGGCGCAGCAGCCCCTGCTGCGGATGCGCGGCATCGTGAAGGAATTCCCTGGCGCGCGTGCGCTCGACGGCGTGGACCTCGAGGTCCGTCCCGGCGAGGTGCACTGCCTGCTGGGCCAGAACGGGGCGGGCAAGTCCACCCTGATCAAGACGCTGGCCGGAGCCCACCAGCCCACGGCGGGCGAGATCCTGATCGACGAGGAGCCGGTCGTCATCGCGAACCCCGTCGCCGCCCTGCGGCTCGGCATCGCGACGATCTACCAGGAGCTCGACGTCGTGGACGGCCTGACCGTCGCCGAGAACATCTACCTCGGGCACGAGCTCGCGACGGGCGGCGTCACGCGCCGGTCCGAGGCGGCCCGCAACACCCGGAAGATCCTCGACCGGCTGGGCCACAAGGAGATCTCCCCGCACCGTGACGTGGGCTCGCTGCCCGCCGCGGGCAAGCAGATCGTGCAGCTCGCCCGGGCGCTGTCCCGCGACGCGCGCGTGGTCATCATGGACGAGCCGTCCGCCGTGCTGGACTCCGAGGAGGTCGGCAACCTCCACCGCATCGTGCGCGAGCTCACCGCCGACGGCGTGGCCGTCGTCTACATCTCGCACCGGCTGGAGGAGATCCGCCAGCTCGGCGACCGGATCACCGTGCTCAAGGACGGCCGGACGGTCGCGGAGAGCCTGGTCGTGGCGGACACCCCGACCAAGGAGCTGATCCAGCTCATGACCGGCCGGTCGGTCGAGTACGCGTTCCCCGACCGTCCCGGCGTCGCCGAGGACGCGGACCCGGTGCTGGAGGTCGAGGGCCTCGGGCTCGGCGACGTCTTCGCCGACGTGTCCCTCACGGTGCGCGCCGGCGAGATCGTCGGCCTCGCGGGCCTGGTCGGCTCGGGTCGCTCCGAGATCCTGGAGACGATCTACGGCGCCCGGCGGGCGACTTCCGGCAGTGTGCGCGTGGGCGGCAAGCGCCTGCGCACCGGGGCGGTGGACGCCGCCGTGACCGCGGGCATCGGCCTGTGCCCCGAGGAGCGCAAGAGCCAGGGCCTGCTCCTGGACGAGCCCGTCTACCGCAACATCACCCTGTCGACCTTCTCGCGCATGGCGCGCGGCGGGCTGCTCGACGAGGGCGCCGAGCGCACTGCGGCGCGCGAGCAGGTCGAGGCCCTCGACCTGCGGCCCGCCGGGGTGGAGCGGAGCGCCCGCACGCTGTCCGGCGGCAACCAGCAGAAGGCGTTGCTGGCGCGCTGGCTCGTGCACGGCTGCCGCGTCCTCCTGCTCGACGAGCCCACCCGGGGCGTCGACGTCGGCGCGCGCTCCGAGATCTACAACCTGATCCGCCGCCTGGCCGACGACGGCGCCGCCGTGATCGTCGTGTCCAGCGAGATCCCGGAGGTGCTCGGCCTCGCCGACCGCGTGCTGGTCATCTCCGACGGCAAGGCGGTCCACGAGGGTCCCGCCCGCGAAATCGACGAGCACGCCGTGCTCGACCTGGTCATGGAAGGAAGTGTGGCGTGAGCGCACGATCGGGCCTCACCGGCCCAGCCCTGCGGATGGGTGGGCTCGTGCTCGCCCTCGTCCTGCTCGTCGTCGTGGGTGTGGTGACCGGCGGTGAGCGGTTCTGGAGCTTCGGCAACCTCACCACCATCCTCAGCCTCGCGGCGGTGTGGGGTGTGGTGGCCATCGGTATGACGTTCGTCATCACGTCTGGCGGCATCGACCTCTCGGTCGGCTCCGTGCTCGGCCTGGCGTCGATCTGGGCCTCGACGCTGGCGACCCAGTACGCGGCCGAGGACTACGGCTGGTGGGTCATCGCGGTCACCGCGATGGCCGTCGGGCTCGCCGCAGGACTCATCAACGGCGCGCTGATCGCGTACGGCAAGGTCCCGGCGTTCATCGCGACGCTGGCCATGCTGGCCGCGGCCCGCGGACTCGCCGAGATCATCGCCGGCCGGCAGACCCAGGTGGTCGAGGTGGACGCGTTCTTCGACGTCTTCCAGGCCAAGCCCCTGGGCCTGCCGGTGATCGTGTGGATCTTCGTCGTGGTCGCCGCTGCCGGCTGGTTCCTGCTCAACCGGACCACGTTCGGGCGACGCACCGTCGCGGTGGGTGGCAACGCCGAGGCGTCGCGCCTGGCGGGCATCAAGATCAAGCGCCACACCCTGTACCTGTACGGCCTCTCCGGCCTGGCGGCGGGCATCGGCGGCGTGATGATCCTGGCCCGCACCACCGCCGGGTCCTCCACGAACGGGACGCTCTACGAGCTGGACGCCATCGCCGCGGTCGTCGTCGGCGGCACGCTGCTGGCCGGCGGTCGCGGCACCGTCACCGGCACCGTCCTGGGCGTCCTCATCTTCTCGACGCTCACCAACGTCTTCGTCCTCAACAACATCGACAGCTCGGTCCAGGCGATCGCCAAGGGCGCGATCATCGTGGGCGCCGTGCTGCTGCAGCAGTGGTTCGCCTCGCGCGAGCGCGTCTCGACGACCTAGCGCCGTCCACCTACCTCCACAAGCCAACCCAGCATTTCCACCCCGGATCAAGGGAGATCACGATGACCTCGTCCATTGTTCGCACACGCCGGGTCTCCGGCGTCGTCGTCGCCGCGGCCTGCGCGGCGCTCGTCGTCGCCGGCTGCACCAGCAACGAGCCTCGCGAGAGCGAGGAGACCGCCACCGGTCCCGTCACGGTGACCGAGAACGACGAGCCCGGCGACCAGGTCGTCATCGGCTTCTCCGCCCCCGCCGCCGACCACGGCTGGATGGGTGCCATCACCAGCGCCGCCAAGGCCGAGGCGGAGAAGTACGAGGACGTCGACCTCCAGGTCGCCGAGGGCACCAACGACGTCAACGTGCAGATCAGCCAGATCGAGGGCTTCATCGACCAGGGCGTCGACGCGATCGTGCTGCTGCCGTTCGACGGCGCCGCCCTGACCGACGTGGCCCTGGACGCCATGGAGGCGGGCATCCCGGTCATCAACGTGGACCGCGAGTTCAGCAGCCCGTTCGCCGCCCGCGCCACGGTGCTCGGCGACAACTACGGCATGGGCGTCAGCGCCGGCACCTACATCTGCGAGCAGCTCGGGGACAACCCCGACGCCGTCGTCGCCGAGATCGCCGGCATCGACTCGCTGCCCCTGACCCAGGACCGCAGCAAGGGCTTCAAGGACGCCCTCGACGACTGCGGGCTCGACGTCGACGCGCGCGTCGCGGCCGAGTTCACCGTCGAGTCCGGCGAGGAGCAGACGGCCAACCTGCTGTCCGCCGAGCCGAAGATCGACGCCATCTGGAACCACGACGACGACCAGGGCATCGGCGTCCTGGCCGCCATCGAGAACGCGGGCCGCGACGAGTTCTTCCTGGTCGGCGGAGCCGGCTCCAACAACATGATGGAAAAGATCCAGGACCCGGAGAGCGTCGTCAAGGCGACGGTCATCTACCCGTCCACCCAGGCCGCCGACGGCGTCAAGTTCGCCCGCCTGATCGCCCAGAACAAGACGGTCAGCGACCTCGCCTCGATCGGCGTCCCCCGCACCGTGCAGCTCTACGCGCCCGTCGTCACGGCGGACAACGTCGAGGAGTACCTGCCCATCGGCTTCGACTCCTGACGCTGTGACTCATCGGGACGACGCCCGCTCGGGCGTGCAACACGGCGGGGAGACCACAGTGGGGGGAGGCGCGGTATGAGTACAGGAACGAGCGAGCTCGGCGTCGGCATGGTCGGCTACGCGTTCATGGGTGCGGCGCACTCGCAGGCCTGGCGCACGGCGCCGCGGTTCTTCGACCTGCCCATCGTGCCGCGCATGCGCGCGGTCGCGGGGCGGGACGGGGCCGCGGTCCGTGCGGCGGCCGACCGGCTGGGCTGGGACGACGCCGTCGTCGGGTGGCAGGACCTGCTGACCCGGGACGACGTCGGGCTGGTCGACGTCTGCACGCCGGGCGACACCCACGTCGAGATCGCGGTCGCCGCCCTGGAGGCGGGCAAGCACGTCCTGTGCGAGAAGCCGCTGGCGAACACCGTGGCCGAGGCGGAGGCGATGACTGCCGCCGCCGAGGCCGCGGCCGAGCACGGCGTGCGCGCGATGGTGGGGTTCACCTACCGTCGCGTGCCCGCCGTGGCGCTGGCCCGGCAGCTCGTGCAGGAGGGCCGGATCGGCGAGGTGCGGCACGTGCGCGCGCAGTACCTCCAGGACTGGCTGGCGGACCCGCAGGCGCCGATGTCGTGGCGCCTGGACAAGCAGAAGGCGGGCTCGGGCGCCCTGGGTGACATCGGCGCCCACGTGGTGGACCTGGCGCAGTTCGTCACGGGCGAGTCGCTCACCGGGGTGAGCGGCCTGCTCGAGACGTTCGTCCACGAGCGCCCGGAGGCGGTGTCGTCCTCGGGCCTGTCGGCAGTGGCCGACGCCGGCCGCACGGGCCAGGTCACGGTGGACGACGCCGCGGTGTTCCTGGGGCGGCTGTCGGGCGGCGGGCTGGCGACCTTCGAGGCGACGCGCTTCGCCTGGGGCCGCAAGAACGCGATCCGCCTGGAGGTCAACGGGTCGAAGGGCTCCCTGGCCTTCGACTTCGAGGACATGAACCTGCTGCACTACTACGACGCGACGGACGAGTCGGCGATCGCGGGCTTCCGCCGCATCGTCGTCACCGAGCCGGAGCACCCGTACGTCGCCGCGTGGTGGCCGCCGGGGCACGGTCTCGGGTACGAGCACGCGTTCACGCACCAGGTCGTGGACCTGATGGGTGACCTGGCCGCCGGGCGGCAGCCGACGCCGTCGTTCGCCGACGGCCTGCGCGTCCAGCGGGTGCTGGACGCCGTCGAGCGCAGTGCCGCCGGCGGAGGGGGGTGGGTCCCGCTGGTCTGACCGGTGGGATCGGACCGCGCCGCGGACCGGCTCGAGCGGGTGGCTCGGGCCGGTCCCCGCACGAGGCCTGTGCACGAGCACTACCGCAAGGCACTAGTACTGACCCGACTCAATGAGGAGCTCCAGGTGAGAAACGTGCTACGAACCCGCCGCGTGCTGCGGTCGGTGGTCGCGGCAGCAGCCGTGACCGCGCTCGGCGTCCCCGCCCTGGTGGCCGCCGCCGCGCCCTCGGTCGCATCCCCGAGCGTGCCGGCCGAGGCCGCCGCCGGGACGTCGGCCGTCGTGACAGCGGCAGATGCGGCCGCGGCAGAACCGTTCGACGCCCTGGTGTTCTCCAGGACGGCCGGCTTCCGGCACGGCTCGATCCCCGCGGGGATCGAGGCGATCACCCAGCTCGGCGCGGCGAACGACTTCACGGTCACCGCCACCGAGGACGCGAGCGTCTTCTCCGACGAGGGGCTGGCCGACTACGAGGTCGTGGTCTTCCTGTCCACCACCGGCGACGTCCTGGACGAGGAGCAGCAGGCCGCGTTCGAGCGCTACATCCAGGGCGGTGGCGGCTACGCCGGCATCCACGCGGCGTCCGACACGGAGTACGACTGGCCGTGGTACGGCGACCTGGTGGGTGCCTACTTCAACTCCCACCCGGCCAACCAGGACGCCACCGTCAAGGTCGAGGACCAGGCCCACGCCTCCACGGCCCACCTGCCGCAGCGGTGGGAGCGGCACG
Organism: Promicromonospora sp. NPDC060204; assembly: GCF_042728455.1. Lineage (NCBI taxonomy): Bacteria > Bacillati > Actinomycetota > Actinomycetes > Micrococcales > Promicromonosporaceae > Promicromonospora > Promicromonospora sp. NPDC060204. The sequence continues at coordinate 10,775 of NZ_JBHWZO010000074.1, read as the reverse complement.
ACGAGTGGTACAACTTCCGCACCAACCCGCGCGACCAGGTGCACGTCCTCGCCTCCCTGGACGAGACCACGTACGACGCCGGGACGGGTGCGATGGGGGCCGAGCACCCGACCGCCTGGTGCCAGGTCTACGACGGCGGCAGGTCCTGGTACACCGGCGGCGGCCACACCGACGCCTCGTACGCCGAACCCGAGTTCCTCGAGCACCTGCTGGGCGGGCTGCAGACCGCGGCCGGGGTCGTCGACTCCGACTGCGCCGCGACCCAGAGCGCCAGCTACGAGATGGTGCCCCTCGACGAGGACACCGCCAACCCGATGATGCTGGACGTGGCCGACGACGGCACCGTCTTCTACGTCGAGCGGGACGGGCGGGTCCAGCTGATCGACCCGGAGTCGAACACCACCAGCACCGCGATGACGCTGCCGGTCACGCAGTCCAACGAGGACGGCCTCACCGGCGTCGTCCTGGACCCGGACTTCGCGACCAACGGGTGGGTCTACCTGTTCTGGTCGCCGGAGGACGTCGGTGACGACGGACCGCACAACCGCGTCTCCCGCTTCGACTACGACGCCGGCTCCGGCACGATCGACCAGGCGTCCGAGGAGACCGTCCTGATCATCCCGACGCAGCGCCAGACGTGCTGCCACGCGGGCGGTGACATGGCCTTCGACGGCGACGGCAACCTGTACGTGGCCACCGGCGACAACACGAACCCGTTCGAGTCGCAGGGGTACGCACCGCTGGACGAGCGGTCGGGGCGGGCGAACTTCGACTCCCAGCGCACGTCGGCCAACAGCAACGACCTGCGCGGCAAGGTCCTGCGGATCACGCCCCAGGACGACGGCTCGTACACGATCCCCGACGGCAACCTGTTCGCGCCGGGCACCGAGGACACGCTGCCCGAGATCTACGCGATGGGCTTCCGCAACCCGTTCCGGATCGGCGTCGACCCGGCGACCGACAACGTGCTCGTGGCCGACTACGGCCCCGACGCCGGCGCGGCGAACGCGGACCGCGGCCCGGCCGGGACCGTCGAGTGGAACGTGGTGAGCGAGCCGGGGTTCTACGGCTGGCCGTACTGCACGGGCGCCAACAACGCCTACCGCGCCTACGACTTCGCCACGGGCCAGTCGGGTGCGGCGTACGACTGCGCCGGCGGCGCCGTGAACGACTCGCCGAACAACACCGGCATCACGCAGCTGCCGCCCGCGGTGGAGGCCGAGGTCTGGTACGGCTACGGGACCAACCCGCTGTTCCCCGAGATCGGGGGCGGTGGTGCGCCGATGGGCGGCGCCGTCTACGACTACGACCCGGAGCTGGAGTCCGACACCAAGTGGCCGGCCTACTGGGACGGCAAGGCGCTGTTCGGCGAGTGGAACCAGGGCCGGATGTACTCGTTCCAGCTCGCGGGGGAGCAGCGGGACGACCTCGTGGACATCAACCGGGTCCTGCCCGGGGTCTTCGACCCGAGCGTCGGGTTCGACCGGCCGATGGACTTCGACTTCGGCCCCGACGGTGCGCTGTACGTCGTGGACTGGGGCTCCGGCTTCGGCGGCAACAACGACACCTCGGGCGTGTACCGGGTCGACTACGTGGAAGGCGACCCGGCACCCATCGCCCGGGCGTCCGCCGACGTGACCGACGGCCTGGCGCCGCTGACCGTGCAGTTCTCCTCGGAGGGCACCCGGCACCCCGCCGGGGAGCCGCTCACCCTGCAGTGGACCTTCGGCGACGGCTCGGCGCCGAGCACCGAGGCCAACCCGACCCACACCTACACCGAGAACGGCCGCTACACCGCCCAGCTCGTCGCCACCGACCCGGCCGGGCAGACTGGCGTGGCGAACGTGACGATCGTGGTGGGCAACATCGCTCCCGAGGTGTCGATCACGTTCCCGGAGAACGGCGGGTTCTTCGAGTGGGGCGACCAGGTGCGCTACGAGATCGCGGTCGACGACCCCGACGGCGAGGTGAGCTGTGACGACGTCACGCTGTTCACGTCGCTCGGCCACGACTCCCACGCCCACCCGTTCGAGGAGCTGACCGGCTGCTCGGGTGTCATCCAGACCGCCCGGGACGAGGGCCACGGCATCGAGTCGAACATCTTCTGGGTGATCGAGGGCTTCTACACGGACGATGGCGGCGCCGCCGGCGCACCCCTGACGGCGACCGACCTGCAGGTGCTGCAGCCCAAGCTGGTCCAGTCGGAGTTCTTCACCGGCACGGGCCGCGTGGACGGCATCGGTGACGGCGCCGGCGACCCCGGCGTCCAGATCGAGCAGACGGGCGACTCCGCCGGCGGCGGCCAGAACATCGGCTTCATCGAGCCCGGCGACTACTGGGCGCACGAGCCGGTGAGCCTGGCCCAGGTCGACTCGATCTCCCTGCGCGCCGCCTCGGAAGGTGGTGGCGGCGAGGTGTCGCTGCGCTGGGACGCCCCGGACGGTCCGGAGATCGGCCGGATCACGGTCCCCGGCACCGGCGGCTGGCAGCAGTACGTCGACGTCGGGACCGAGCTGCACGACGTGCCCTCGGGCTCGGGCTCGCTGCACTTCGTCCTGCTTTCGGGAGGCATCAACGCCAACTGGATGGAGATCGAGGGCCGCGGTGTCACCGACAACCAGCGGCCGGAGGTCGAGCTCACGGTCGACCCGGTCGCGGGCGACGCCCCGCTCACGGTGACGGCGTCCGCCACGGCCACGGACCCCGACGGGACCGGGGACCTGACCTACGCCTGGGACGCCGGTCTCGGCGACGGGTTCGTCGACGGCACGACGGCGTTCGAGCACACCTACGAGGAGCCGGGGACCTACCGGCTCCAGGTGCGCGTCACCGACGAGGGCGGCGCCTACGCCGTCGAGTACGTCATGGTGGAGGTCACCGGGACCGTCACGGAGCCCGCGCTGTGCCTGTCGGGGCGGTCGGACGACTTCCTCGGCGACGAGATCGACCCGGACCGCTGGACCGTGCTGGACCGCAACCAGGACCTGCGGGTCGCCGACGGGGTGCTCACCGTCCCGGCGGCCGTCACGGACTTCTACGGGACGGGCAACTCCACCGTGCCGAACCTCGTGCTGCAGGACCTGCCGGACGGCCCGTTCACCGCGACGGCCAAGGTGACCGTCCCGGCCTACGCGCAGTACCAGCAGGCCGGACTGCTGATCTACGGCGACGCGGACAACTACGCCAAGATGGTGATCGAGGGGCGCTCGGCACCCGCCGACCCGGCCACGCGCATCTTCCAGTACATCCGTGAGGAGGCCGGCGTGCCGAACGAGGTCGGTGACTCCAACACCGCCGCCCTCGGACAGGCGTACCCGGACACGGTGTACGTGCGCCTGTCCAGCAGCGACGGCGAGGACCTGACGGCGGCGTACTCGGACGACGGCGTGGACTTCACGGCCATGCCGCAGACCAAGTCGCTGTCGGGCATCGACGACCCGCAGATCGGGCTCTTCGCGCTCGCGGGCACCGGTTCGGCGGCGGAGGTCGTCGACGCGCAGTTCGACTGGTTCCACATCACCCCGGACGACACGGCCGAGGCCCCCGGGCCGGGGGACGAGTTCGACGGGGACGCGCTGGACGCCTGCCGCTGGGACGTCGTCCGCGACGACCCGACGGGTTACCGCGTGAGCGGTGGCGCGCTGGAGATCGACACGACCCCCACGGACATCTACACCGGCTCCAACACCGGCACGCCGAACATCGTCGTGCAGGACCTGCCGGAGGACGACTGGACGGTCGAGACGCTGGTCGACGGCTCGGACTTCGACCAGCAGTACCAGCAGGGCGGTCTCATCGTCTACGGCGACGACGACAACTACGTCAAGCTCGACCTCGTGACCGACAACGCGGTGGGCAGCCCCGTCGCGCAGCGCCTGGAGCTGCGCAGCGAGGTCGACGCGGTGGTGCAGGACCCGCAGCCGAACGTGAACGGTCTCACCTCCGGCACGTGGCACCTGCGGCTCTCGAAGGAAGGTTCGACCTTCACTGGCGCCTACAGCGCCGACGGTGAGGAGTGGACCGCGTTCGACGAGTCCGTGACCCACGACGGGCTGCAGGACGCCCGGGTGGGCCTGTACGCGCTCGGCGCTTCCCAACAGTCGGTCGCCACGGCGTCGTTCGACCACTTCCGGGTGGTCGGCGCCGCCGAGCCGCTCGCGGTGAGCGGCACCGTGTCACCGGCCGAGCCGGACGGCCCGGACGGGCAGTGGCTCGGACCGGTCACGGTCACCGTGGAGGCCACGGGCGGTCCGGCCGGAGCCACCGTGTACCGGGAGGTCAACGTCGACGACGGCGGCTGGACTGAGTACACGGCGCCGGTGGAGGTCTCGGCCTCCGGCGCCCATACCGTCCAGGTGCGGGCGACGGCGGACGGCGACACGGTCGTCGGCGAGACGCTTCGGTTCACGATCGCCGCGCCCGCGGCCGAGGAGGCGACGCCGGCGGTCGAGATCGTCCAGCCGACGTGCTCCTACGACCGGTCGGGCAACGAGGTCGTCGCCGGCGGCGCGCTGGTCACCGCCGAGGTGGAGGGTGTCCGGTCCTACGTCGTGCGGGAGTGGGTCGACGGCGGGGCCGGTGACGTCGTGACCGACCTGGGCGACCTCGCCCCGGGCAGGTACCGGGTCGCGGCCCGGCCCGCCGACGGGTACGTCCTCGTCGCGGAGGGGAACTGGAGGCTCAACCCCGGCGGGCTCGCCGTGCTCTTCGTGACGCTCGACGAGCCGGAGTGCCCCGACCCGAACACGCCGGACGTCGTGGTGAAGGCGGCGACGTGCGACGCGGGTGGGTCGATCGATCCGGTCGAGCTTCCCGGGGTGCGCAGCTACGTTGTGCACAACTGGGTCGACGGCAAGGCGGACGGCAAGCCGCGTGACCTGGCGAACCTCCCGGCCGGTGACTACCGCGTCATCGCCTCGCCGGAACCTCGGACCAAGCTGACCGTGGCCGGGGACTGGCAGCTCAGCCCCTCCGGCAAGGCATTCGTCGTCGTGACGGTCGAGGACGGGTGCACGACGAACCAGGGGGCCGTGTGAGGACGTTCCTGCGCCTCGGTACGGCGCTGGCGCTGGGGGTCGGGCTCGTCGTCGGGCCCCTCGCCGCGGCGCCGGCGTCGGCCCACGGCGGGAAGATCGACATCGAGCTCGGCACGGACGGCGCCGGCGGCATCTCCGCCGCACTCGTCTGGGCCGGCGACCAGCACCCGGTCGAGGAGTCGGCCGTGGTGGAGGTCCGGGCGGTCTCCGACGCCGGTGACGAGGCGGGCCCGATCACCCTGGTCTCGGCGTCGGAGGGCGTCGGCTGGTACCGCTCGGAACCCGCGGTGCTCGACGAGGGGCACTGGACGGTGACCGCCCGGGTCAAGGAGCCGGCCAAGGCGAAGGTCGAGACCGAGGTCGACGTGGTGGCACCGCCCGCCGCCGAGGAGGCGGAGCCCGAGCAGACGGAGCCAGAGCCGGAGGGGTCCGGATCCGGGTCGAGCAGCTCGCAGCCCGACGAGAACACCGCCGGGGCGGACGGGGCAGGCACGGCAGCACGCGCGGACGACGTCTCGACGGCGTCGAGCGGCCTGCCGGGCTGGGCCGGCTGGGTGCTGGGCGCGCTCGTCGTCGCGGGAGCGGCGACGGCCGTGCTCCGGCGCCGGCGCACCCCGTGACCGAAGACCGAAGGGCACGACCGGCGACGCCGGATCGTCACGCACAGGAGGAAACCATGGCACGACCGATCACCCTCTTCACCGGCCAGTGGGCCGACCTGCCGCTCGAGGAGGTGGCACGCCTCGCCTCGGAGTGGGGCTACGACGGGCTGGAGCTCGCCTGCTGGGGCGACCACCTGGACCCGTGGCGGTGGGACGACGACGAGTACGTCGCCGGTCGCCTCGAGCTGCTGGAGCGGCACGGCCTCAAGGTGTGGGCGATCTCGAACCACCTCAAGGGCCAGGCCGTCTGCGACGACCCGATCGACCAGCGCCACCGCGACATCGTGTCCGACCGTGTTTGGGGCGACGGCGACCCCGAGGGCGTGCGGCAGCGCGCCGCGGAGGAGATGAAGAACACCGCGCGGCTGGCCGCGAAGCTCGGCGTCAAGACGGTGATCGGGTTCACCGGCTCCGCCATCTGGAAGTACGTGGCGATGTTCCCGCCGGTCTCCGACGCCGCGATCGAGGCCGGCTACCAGGACTTCGCCGACCGCTGGAACCCCATCCTCGACGTGTTCGACGAGGTGGGAGTCAAGTTCGCCCACGAGGTGCACCCCAGCGAGATCGCCTACGACTACTGGACCACCGTCCGCACGCTCGAGGCGATCGGCCACCGCGAGGCGTTCGGCCTCAACTGGGACCCCAGCCACATGGTGTGGCAGGACCTGGACCCGGTCAGCTTCCTCTGGGACTTCAAGGACCGGATTTACCACGTGGACTGCAAGGACACGAAGAAGCGCATGACGAACGGCCGCAACGGCCGCCTGTCGTCGCACCTGCCGTGGGCCGACCCGCGCCGCGGCTGGGACTTCGTCTCCACCGGGCACGGCGACGTCCCCTGGGAGGACGCGTTCCGGATGCTCAACACGATCGGCTACGACGGCCCGATCTCCGTGGAGTGGGAGGACGCCGGCATGGACCGCCTCGTCGGCGCCCCCGAGGCGCTCCAGTTCGTGCGCTCGCGCGCGTACGACGCGCCCGACGCGGCGTTCGACGCCGCGTTCTCGACGCGCTGACGCCGTCGACGCGCTGACGTCCTCGACCCGCTGACGTCCTCGACCCGCTGACAACCGCTGACAGGGAGGTACGACCAGGAACGACGAGCACGACCCGGCGTCGCCGTACGGCGCCGGGGGCAGCAAGGACCGGGTCCCGGACGAATGGGATGCGCACGAGACCCGGCCGGCGTGACCAACTCGACGAGGAGCTGCATCACGAATGAAGAGTATCGAGACACGCGCCCACGCGCGCCCAAAGAGAACGCTCGCGGCGCTCGCGGCCGCGGCGCTGGTCGGCACGGCGCTCGCGGCCTCGCCGACGGCGTTCGCGCACGACGGCCACGACACCACCGGCACCGCTGACGCGGCGGCCGCCGCCGACACCGACTGGGGCAACTACGAGAAGATCCTGCTCACCAAGGACGTCGGTGAGCCCATCGACATGGCGGTGCTGCCCGACCAGCGGGTGCTCCACACGGCCCGCAACGGAGACGTCCGGCTGACCGACCCGGCCACGGGCGTCACGCGCGTCGTCAACACCCTGGACGTGTACGCGAACTCGGAGGACGGCCTGCAGGGCATCGCCCTGGCGCCCGACTTCGCGGAGAGCAACCAGGTCTACCTCGTGTACGCGCCGCGCGACGCGGACGGCGACGGCGCGGCAGACACCCCGGCGGGCAACGCGCCCAACACGCTGCCGGCGGGCGAGGACGCGAGCTACTGGGACCAGTGGGTGGGCGTGAACCGCCTGGCCAGGTACACGTGGACGGGCGACGCGCTCGACCTCGACTCGGAGCAGGCGATCCTCGACATCGAGGTGCAGCGCGGCCAGTGCTGCCATGTCGGCGCCGACATCGACTTCGACGGCGAGGGCAACCTCTACCTGTCGACCGGCGACAACACCCCGGCCGGGACGCCGGGCGCCAACGGCTACGCCCCGAACAACGACGCCCCGAACATGAACCCGGGCTTCGACTCGCGGCGCGGGGCGGGCAACACGAACGACCTGCGGGGCAAGATCCTGCGGATCGACGTGAAGGACGAGATCCCAGCCGGCACCGCGCCGGGCGAGGGCAGCACCTACGACGTCCCCGCGGGCAACCTCTTCGCCCCCGGCACGGCGAACACCCGTCCGGAGATCTTCGTGATGGGCGTGCGCAACCCGTTCCGCATCGAGGTGGACCCGGAGACCAACTCCCTGACCTGGGGCGACTACGGGCCCGACGCCGGCGCCGCGAACGCGGACCGTGGGCCGATGGGCTACGTGGAGTGGAACGCCGTGGGCCTCGACGACCCGCACAACTCCGGCTGGCCGTACTGCCACGGACCGAACGCGGCGTACAACGAGTGGAACTTCGAGACGGCCACGCCGCGCGAGTTCTTCGACTGCGCCGCGCCCGTCAACAACTCCCGCTGGAACACGGGCCTGACCGACCTGCCCCCGTCGCGGGCGGCCACCCTCTACTACGGCGACGCGGCGGGCCAGCAGCCCCGGGACGAGCTCGTGAGCTTTGGCTCGGGCAGCGGCCAGGCGCCGATGGGCGGCCCGGTCTACCACTACGACGCCGACAGCACGGCGCCCGGGAAGTTCCCCGAGTACTGGGACGGCAAGGCGTTCTTCGGCGAGTTCTCCCAGGACTACTACGCCGCGTTCAGCGTGGACTGGTCCACGTTCGAGGTCGGCGAGATCGAGGACTTCTTCCCGAACTCGGCGCTCACCGCCGCGGGCATGCCGATCAACGACAACCCGATCGACCTCGAGTTCGGCCCGGACGGCTCGCTGTACGTCCTGGAGTACGGCGACGGGTTCTTCCGGCAGAACCCGGACTCCGGGCTCTACCGCATCGATCACGCCGAGGGGAACAAGGCGCCGCAGGCGCAGTTCACGACCACGCCGGAGTCGTCCCCGTCCGCGCCCGTCGAGGTCGCCTTCGACGCGTCGGGCTCCAGCGACCCCGACGGCGACGCGCTCACCTACGAGTGGGACGTCGACGGTGACGGCACCTTCGACCTGACCGGCCCCGAGGTCACGCACACCTACACCGAGCTCGGCGTCTACACCGCGCGCCTGCGGGTCACCGACGGCAGCGGCAAGCGCACGCTCACCTCGACGTCGATCAGCGTCGGCAACGAGGCGCCCGAGGTCACCGTCGACTTCCCGGCCGACGGCGGCTTCTTCGACTGGGGCGACGAGGTCGCCTTCCAGGTGACCACGAACGACACCGAGGACGGCACCGAGACCGCCTGCGAGCGGGTCGCCTGGTCGTACGGCCTCGGCCACGACGAGCACGCGCACCCCGAGGTGTCGGGTACCGGCTGCACCGGCGTCTTCCCGACCGACCCCAACTCCCCGGAGCACGGCGCCGGCGCCCACCTGTACGGCGCCGTCGTCATCACCTACACCGACAACGGGGCCAACGGCCTGCCGCCCGCCGCCGGCGAGGCGACGCTGCGCCTGAACCCCAAGCTGCAGCAGGCGGAGCACGCGACCCTCACGGGCGTCGAGGTGGTCCAGGACGAAGCCGCCTCGGCCGGCGCGTACGTGGCCGGCCTGGGCAAGAAGGACTCGCTCGCCCTGGAACGCGTGAGCCTGTCCGGGATCGACAGCGTGACCGCGACGGTGCGCGGCAAGGGGCAGCTCCAGCTCCGCTGGGGCTCGCCCACGGCCAAGCCGTTCGCGACCGCGAAGGTGAACGCGCGCACCTGGAAGGACGTCAGCCTGTCGTTCCGCGACCGCGACCAGACGGGGACGCTCTACGTCACGACGACGGGCGGCACCCTCGACGTGGACGCACTGACGATGGTCGGCGAGGGCGTCGGGACGCCCCCGGCGGCCGCACAGAACTCGGCCGGCCCGTCCGGGGCCGCTCGGACCGAAGGAGAGCAGTGATGGAATCACGCACTGACGTCAACCGCAGGAACTTTCTGAGGCTGGCCGGCGGCACCGTGGCCGTGGGTGCGGCAACGCTGGCCGGTGCCGGTCTCGCGGGCAGCGCCGCCGCGGCGACGCTCGCCCCGGCCGCTCCCGCGGCAGCCGCCGCGGGCAAGGGCGGGGGCCGCGTGCTCGTGCCCGCGGGCCACATCGGCATCCAGCTGTACTCGATCAGGGACAAGGTCTCCTCGCTCGGCTTCCGCACCGTGTTCGAGCGGCTCGCCGACATGGGCTACGCCGAGGTCGAGTTCGCCGGCTACACGCAGGGCCAGGTCGGGGCGATCACGCCCCAGGAGATCCGGCAGCTGCTCGACGACAACGGGCTGAAGGCCGTGGGCTCCCACCGCGGGATCTCCGACTTCGCCAACAACATGGAGCTGGAGCTCGACATCGCCGAGACCCTCGGCATGGAGCACGTGGGCACCGCGCAGGCGCCCACCAGCAACCGCACGGTCGCCGGCTACCTCGCCGCCGCCGAGCAGTTCAACGGCTTCGGCGCGGCGGCGCGTGCCCGCGGCCTGAAGTTCTACCAGCACAACCACGACGGGGAGTTCGGCTTCGCCACCGACAACCCCGACGTGCGGCTCTACGACGTCTTCTACGACAACACCGACCCGAGGAAGGTCTTCCTCGAGATGGACGTCTACTGGGCGTTCGTGGGGCAGCACCGCTACCCGGGCTTCGAGCCGGTGGACTACGTCAAGCGCAACCCGCACCGCTACCCGCTCCTGCACCTCAAGGACGGCGACGCCAACCCGGCCAACACCGGTGGGTACGACATCGTGGAGTTCGGCGCCGGCGACCTGCCGTACACCGAGTTCCTGTCGGCGCTCGCGGGCTCGGGCCAACGGCACGGCATCTGGGAGCAGGACAACGCCGCCTCGGTGGCCGCGCCCGGTTTCCCGGTGGACTCGTTCGGCAACGCCGAGCGGTCGTACGTCGAGATCCGCTCGCTGCGGGCCAGGCGCTGCTGACCCGGCGCACGCGGCAGGGTTCGTCGCGGGGTTCGTAGCAGGGTTCGCTGCGGGGTAAGTGAGGTGTGGGCGGCCCCGGGGGGGGCCCGCCCCCCCAATCTGGGGCCGGGGCTCCCCCGGGGGTACGGGGGTGGGCCGGGAGTTTTAAAAAAAAACCAGCCCCCCAGACCCAA
>NZ_JBHWZO010000073.1:0-25220 GCF_042728455.1 Promicromonospora sp. NPDC060204 | reverse complement strand
CGGCATGGCCACCCCGCCGAGTCAGCGGGGTGGTCCGACCGGCCGACTGACTCGGCAGGGTGGGCATGCCGAGTCAGTCGGGCGGTGGTTGCACCTCTCGTAGCGGGATGTGGTGCGGTGGGATCACGTCCCGTTCCGTCGAGGAAGGCTCCACACCCCATGCATCCGTCCTTCGTCCCGCCCCGCCAGGTCAAGATCGGCGACGCCGCGGCCTTCGCCGGCACGACGCCGCGGGCGATCCGTCACTACCACGAGATCGGCCTGCTCCCCGAGCCCGAGCGGGGCGGTGACGACCGCCGCCGCTACGGCTACGACGACATGGTCCAGCTGCTGTGGATCCGCAGGATGGCGGACGCCGGGATCGCCCTGGACGACATCCGGGACGCCTTCGCCGACCCGGCTCCAGCAGTCCCGGCTCCAGCCGTCTCGGCTCCTCGCGATTCCGACGACGACATCGCGACTGTCCTGGAACGGCTGGACAAGACCCTCGTCGCCCAGGAGGCAGAGCTGCGCCGGCAGCGGGCCGCGGTGCAGCGGATGCGCACCCGGGGCAGCAGGGCGGGCCTGCTCTCCGACGTCGTGACGGACCGCCTCGCGAACCTGCCGGAGGGTTCCCTGCGCCAGGCGGACCTGGACACCCTGCTGGTCACGGAGCGGATCTTCGGCCCGCTCGGCGCGGCGATCCAAGCCACTCGTTTCATCGCCCTGGCCAGCAGTCCGGACCTGCGAGCGGAGTCCGACCGGGTCGACGCCGCCGAGGAGGCGCTCGACGACACGGTCGCCGTCGACGACCCCCGGGTGGCCCAGGTGGCAGCCGAACGACATGCCTTCGAACAGAAGCTGGAGGCCGCCATGGAGGAGGCCGGCCTGGACGAGGGTGACGATGCGCTTCTCGACTCCTGGGACGCCGGCGAGATCCCGGACGGCGGGCACAGGACCATGAGCGCGCTCGGAGCCGTCGGGAAGATGCCCTACGACTTCTCCCCGGCCCGCCTGCGCTGCATGGAGCTGGCCGTGGAGCTCGGGGCCCGCGCCTGAGGTCGGACCCCGTGACAAGCGGAACGGGCGGCCACCGGGGTCCCGGTGACCGCCCGCCCGCGCCGTCGTCAGGCCCGACCTTACGGAGGAGCCGTCAGCGGTAGTTGGTGAACTGCAGCGCGAAGTCCAGGTCCGAGCCCTTCAGCAGACTCTGCACCTCCTGGAGCTGGTCACGCGACTTGCTGGTCACGCGGACCTCGTCACCGGTGATCTGCGTCTTGACGCCCTTCGGGCCCTCTTCACGGATGATCTTGGTGACCTTCTTCGCGGACTCCCCGGCCAGGCCCTCCTTGAGGGTCGCCCCGAGGCGGTACTCCTTGCCGGACGGCTTGGGCTCGCGCTCGCCGAGGTCGAGCGACTTGAGCGAGATGCCGCGCTTGACCAGCTTGGTCTCGAAGACGTCGAGGGCCGCGAGCACCCGCTCCGACGAGTTGGCGACGATGAGGATGCTCTCGCCGGTCCAGGTGATCGATGCGCCGACGTTCTTGAAGTCGTACCGCTGCGAGATCTCCTTCGCGGCCTGGTTCAGCGCGTTGTCGACCTCCTGGCGGTCGACCTTGCTGACGATGTCGAACGACGAGTCGGCCATGTGGTGCTCCTTCTGCGTAACACCCGGGCGCCCCTGCACGCCCGGTCGGAATCTGCTCACCGTATCCGCCCCCGCCGACCCCGACGAACGCTTTGCGCGGGTGAGGTCGGCGGCCGGACGGACGGCGGGCGGGTGGGCTCAGAGCATCCCGGGCGGGGTGCCCCAGTCCGGGCCGGACGTCGGGCCGCCCGGGTTGTAGCCGGCGGACGGGCCGCCCGCCATCGCCTCCAGCCGGCGGATGCGGTCCGGCATCGGCGGGTGCGTGGCGAACAGGCGCCCGATGCCGGCGCCCCGGAACGGGTTGGCGATCATCAGGTGCGAGACGTTGGTCAGGTCGCGGTCCTGCGGCAGCGGCGCGCGCTGCGTGCCCTGCTCCAGCTTCCGCAGCGCGGAGGCCAGGGCCAGCGGGTCGCCGGTGAGCCGGGCGCCGTCCTCGTCGGCGTCGTACTCGCGCGTCCGGGAGATCGCCATCTGGATCAGCATCGCCGCGATCGGGGCGAGCAGAGCCATGGCGAGCGCCGCGAGCGGGTTGCCGCCCTCGCGGCGGTCGCCGCCCCCGAAGAACAGCAGGAACTGCGCCAGGGCGGTGATGACGCCGGCCAGCGCGCCCGCCACCGACGAGGTCAGGATGTCGCGGTTGTAGACGTGCATCAGCTCGTGGCCCAGCACACCCCGCAGCTCGCGCTCGTTCAGGAGCTCCAGGATGCCCTCCGTGCAGCACACCGCGGCGTTCTGCGGGTTGCGCCCGGTGGCGAACGCGTTGGGTGCCTTGGTGGGCGAGATGTAGAGCCGGGGCATCGGCTGGCGCGCCGCCGTGGAGAGCTCGCGCACGATGCGGTGCATCTCCGGCGCCTGCAGCTCGGTCACGGGGTACGCGTGCATGGCGCGGATGGCCAGCTTGTCGGAGTTCCAGTACCCGTAGGCGGTGGTCGCCAGTCCGATCAGCACGAAGATCCACAGTGTGGTCGAGCTCCTGCCGAAGAGCGCCCACAACCCGAGGATCACGGCCCACATGCCACCGAACAGCGCGGCGGTCTTCAGCCCGTTGTAGTGCCTGTGCATCGCACTCCTTTCCTCCCACCCGAACGCGCCAGCCCGGTCCGGGGTTCCCCGGGCCTGCCGCCCTCAGGAAACGATCGTGCCCGGAAGACCTGAGTCTTCCGGGCACGTTCGCTGGATGGCAACGGGGAGCGGCCTACGACTTGCGGCTGATGCTCACCATCTCGTCGCGCGGGACGACCTTGATCCGCTCGCGGCCCGCGGCCTCGCCGAGCGCCCGCTCGTGCGCGTCCAGGAGCTCCCAGCCGGACCACTCGATGAAGTGGACACCCTTGCCCGTGAGGAACTCGGTGACGGCCTCCGGCGTGCCCTGCGGCGCGGTACGGCCGCCGGTCAGGTCGCCGGGCGCCTCGCCGTCGGCCACGCCCGTCACGTCCTCGACGAGGTGGCGGATGGTCTCCGAGGCGTCCGACTTGGTGTGGCCGATGAGGCCCACCGGGCCACGCTTGATCCAGCCGGTCGCGTACACACCGGGCACCTGGTTGCCGTCGATGTCGACGACGCGGCCCTCGCGGTTGGTGATGACGCCCTTGACGTCGTCGTACGGGATCTCCGGCAGGGAGGAGCCGAAGTAGCCCACGGCCCGGTAGACGGCCTGGACCGGCCACTCGACGAACTCGCCGGTGCCCTTGACGGTGCCGTCGCCCTGGAGCGCGGTGCGCTCGGTGCGGAGCCCGACGACCTTGCCGTCCTCGCCGAGCACCTCGGCCGGGGCGTGCAGGAAGTGCAGGTGCAGCCGGCGCGACGCCGTGTTCTGCGCGGGGTCCTTGAGCGTCCAGTCCACGAGGGTCTTGACGACCTGCTTGGTCTGGTTCGACGAGTTGATCGCCGCCTCGGAGCCCTCGTCGAAGTCGAAGTCCTCCGGGTACACGACGATGTCGACGTCCGGGACGTGGCCCAGCTCGCGCAGCTCCAGCGGCGAGAACTTGACCTGCGCCGGGCCGCGGCGCGCGAACACGTGCACGTCGGTGACCGGGGAGGTCTTCAGGATCTCGTGCACGTTGGCCGGGATCTCGGTGGGCAGCAGGTCGTCCGCGTGCTTGGCGAGGATGCGGGCCACGTCGAGCGCGACGTTGCCGGCGCCGATCACGGCCACCTGCTCCGCCTCCAGCGGCCAGGTGCGCGGCACGTCCGGGTGGCCGTCGTACCAGGAGACGAAGTCCGCGGCGCCGTAGGAGCCGTCGAGGTCGATGCCCGGGACGTCCAGCTCGGCGTCCTTGATGGACCCGGTCGAGAAGATCACCGCGTCGTAGAACTGGCGGAGGTCCTCGAGCTTCAGGTCCACGCCGTAGTCGACGTTGGCCAGCAGGCGGATGTCCCCGCGGCTCAGCACCTTGTGGAGCGCGACGATGATCTGCTTGATGCGCGGGTGGTCCGGCGCGACGCCGTACCGCACCAGGCCGAACGGCGCCGGGAGGCGCTCGAACAGGTCGATGCTGACGTCGAGGTCGGACTTGGACAGGATGTCGCTCGCGTAGATGCCGGCGGGGCCGGCGCCGACGACGGCGACGCGCAAGGGTCGGGTGGTGCTCACGAAGGGGCGCCTTCCGGTCGAGGACAAGGGAAGCGAAGGCCGCTACCGATTCTACCGACCGGGTAAGGCGCACCTCACCCCCGGTTCAGGGGGTGGACGTGGGGTTACTGTGAGAATCCTCGCGTTCCGGGCTCAGCGGCCCTGGTCGCGCTCCCGCTTCACCCTGTCCGCCCGACGGCGGAGGCTGGCCCGGCTGGCCGCCTCGTCCAGCGCCCCGTACCCCGCGAAGCCGAGCGCGAGCAGGCCCAGGAGCCCCACGATCACGGTGACGGGGATGAGGTCCAGCGCCCTGGCGATCACGGCGACGACGACGAGCCCGACGCCGATCCACAGGCTCCACCGGATGACCGTGCGTTCGGCGCTCATGATGCACGCTCCAGCGCCGCCACGAGCCGGGGCACCTGGGTGGCCGCGTCGGCAGGAACACCGCTGATCCGGACCATGGGCAGCACCCGCTGGGACAAGCCCGCGACCGGATGCCCCAGGTCCACCAGAGCCGACTCCAGCGCGCCCACCAGCCGGTCGGGCTGCCGCCAGGTGCCGAACCACCACACGAGCCGATCCCGCCCCTCGGGGTCCTCCGCGCGGAAGACTCCGGCCGCGTCGACGTAGCGCCGCTGGGCCGCCGCACCCGGTGCGGCCACGAAGGCCACGGCGTTCCAGGCCCAGACCGCCGTGCGACCGGTGGTCAGAAGGGTCCGCCCGCGCAGCATGTCGGCGAGCTTCCACCCGGGACGCACAGCAGTGATCGAACCGGCCTCGAACCGGTCGAACGGCACCACGTAGGGGCGCAGGAACGGGGCGAACGAGCCGATGAGCAGCCCGCGGTCGAGCACGACCACCTTCTCCGACCCCATGTACCCGAGGATGATCCAGCCGAGCACCGCCCAGGCCGGGATCAGGACGAGCGCGCCGTCGACCCCGCCGGTGCCGAGCGAGATGACCACCGTGAAGAGCACGGCGACCCCGAGGGCGACCCAGTACGCGCTGGGCGACGGCGGGTTGGCCTCGACATGGCGGATGCCGCCGAGCTCGGGCAGCTCCCCTGCTATCCGCCGGATCTTGCGGGTGACCCGGTCACCCGTAGTGCTCGCCATAGTTCGTCCCACATGCCTTCCGGGCAGGTTACGGATGCGTCGTGTCCTGGCACACAGTACGGGGGTGACGCGGGCGCCGGGCTCGGCACGCGCACCACCCCCGCAACGGACCGATCAGTTGGTCGTGCCTTCCCAGTTGCCCGTGACGTCCAGGCTCGCGTCGACCTGCGCGACGAGGTCCGTGGTCAGCACGTCCGGGGCACCGGAGAGCTGGATCAGGGACGGGATGCCGTTGGCGTCGGTGATGGCCCAGACGACGGCCGTGTACTCCTGGCCCGCGGAGTCGTAGGTGTAGGAGGTGTTGGCGCGGTCGTCCCCCGTGCGGAGCGTGGTGACCGGTGCGTAGTTCTCGTTGGTCGAGCCCTTGCCCTTGATCTGGCCGATGAACCAGTCGATGGCCTCGGGCGCGGTCATCGCGGCACCACCGGGGATGAACCCGATGCGGCCGGCCACGCCGCCCTCGCTGTTGGTGAGCTGGTGGACGTAGGACCAGCCGTCGGCGTCGCCGATCGACTCCCAGTCGGCCGGGACCTGCGCAGTGAGGTGCTCCGCGGTGATCGTCTGCACCTCCGCGCCCGCCTCCGGCGCGGCAGGCGACTCTGCGGGCGACTCCGCTGCCCCGGACTCCCCGCCGATCGGCTCGAGCTCGCCGGCCGAGAACGAGCAGGCCGCCAGCGCCGGTGCGAGGAGCAGGGCCGTCACTGCGGCCAGGATGGAACGACGGGAACGCATGAATCACTCACTTCCATTGGGGTGGCGCCGCATCGGTGGGCGCCACCGGGGTGCGATACGACGTGAAGCCGGCCCGCCCGGGCCGGCTCCTACTTCTCGAACATCCGCGCTCCGGACCAGTCCCGGGGCGGCCGCCAGCCGTTGTTCCGCAGGACGGTGAACACCGGCACCTTCGCGTCGGCCGGCTTGATCATGACGGCGCCCTCCCACGAGGTGCGGTCGCCGGTCTGACCGACCACGCGGACCTGGCCGTCGGCGCCCTCGACGAAGGATGCCGAGGTGCCGCCGGCCGTCTTGCCCTTCTGCCACGTCCAGCTGCCGTAGGCCGTCGCCCCCATCGGGCCGGCGGCGGCGCGAACCGACGCCTTCCCGGAGTGCTCGACGAACTTGTAGTGGGCGGTGGCCGGGTCGAGGTCGACCTCCATCCGCCACGCGAACGCCTGCGACCCACGCACGAAGAGGGTCTGCCAGCGCATCTCCTCGTGCTTCCACTGCACGGTGACCCGCACCCCCTTGGGGGTCCGCGCCGCGTCGATCTGGTAGGGCAGGCCGTCGCTGTTCATCCCGACGAGCTGCGCCACGACGTCCTCCACCGGTGCCGGGGCGCCAGGGGCGCGGACGGCACCGTCCGGCACCTGCGCCCGCTCGACCTCGGCGAGCGCGCGCTGCCCGCGCCGCACGGTCCAGATACCACGCCACACGACCGCGGCGGCCGCGACGACGAGGAGGACGATACCGAGCGCCACCTGGCCGTTGAGGAAGAGGAGGATGGCGCCGACGAACAGGATGGAGCCGACGACGAAGACGATGCGCCGGCTGGCTACCGCGAACTGCTTGTCCGACGAGGGGTCCTGCGCGCCGCTCATCCGTTCGCCAGCTCTACGCTGTCCTGGATCGCCCTGACGGTCGACCACACCTCCTTGGCCTGGGATCCCGCGCAGGTGCCGGTGATCTCGACCACGTCGCGTACCCCGTCGTGCTCGACGACGGCCAGGCGAAGCGCCTGCGCCATCGTGCCTGTCGAGTCGCTCGTCCAGGCGCCCTCGACGCGGAGGGCGGGCAGACCGGAGACGGTGGTCTTGACCCGGCCCACCTCCTTGTAGCCCGGCAGCGACTCGAACTTGGCGAGTGCCCGCCGCACCACCTCCTCGAAGGTCTGCTCCGCACTCAGCCGCTGGATGACGACCAGCACGTTCGGCCGGAACTCGCCCTCGGGTCGCTCCTGGAGGATCGCGATCTGGGCCTCCGGCAAGGAGCGCGGGGACCAGCCCTCGGGGCAGTCCATGACGACCTCGGGGAAACCGGGAAAGGTCTCGCTCGGGTAGGTGACTGTGCTCATGCTGTTATCCAATCAGGTTTCCGGAATGGGTCACCAGAGTCCGGTGAAGTCACCGATGCCATCGAGCGCGGCGCCACCGGCGTCAGCGATCGCGTCGACCGTGTCAGCAGGAGAGACGTCGAACGACACCGAGAACCCGGCCCCGACACCCAGGGCGGCGCCGAGCTCGAAGTCGACCCCGACGTTGTCCCAGCCCACGTCGATGTCGGCGTTGGCCTTGACGCCGATACCGGCGTAGACCTCACCCTCGGCACCGGCCGTCACGCCGGCCACCGTACCGGAAGCGCCGGCCGAGGCCTGGCCACCGGCGAACGCCTCGCCACCGGCGCTGACACCGAGGCCCTCCGGGCCCAGCGTCATACCGGCCTCGGCCTCGGCGCGCCCGCCGACGAAGGCCTCGGCGTTGCCCTCGGCGCTCACGTGCTCGCCGTACCCGACCTGTCCGCTCGCGCTCGCGGTCGCGCCCGCCGACACACCTGCTGCGCCCTCGGCGGTCAGCCCGTTCTCGTTGAGGCCGACCGAACCGCTCGCCTCCGCACCGAGACCCGCCTGCACCGAGGCCTCGCCGGAACCGTGCGCGCCGTCCTCGGAGCCGAACTCGCCCTCGACGCCCGCCTCGGCGCCGACGAATCCCTCGACCTCGCCCTCGGCGAGCGTGACGTTCGCGTTCGGGTCGCCCTTGCCGTTGGCCGCGTCGATCGGGTTGCCCTCGGCGTCCGTGCCGCTCGGCGTGAAGTTGCCGTTCTCGTCGTAGGTGCCGTGGCGCTCGGAGGTGTACTCGCTGTTGTTCCGCTCGAACTCGCCCTCAGGGCCGTTGCCCGAGAAGGAGGGGCCGCCGCCGCCCTCTTCGCCGCCGCCCTCACCGCCGCCGGCACCAGCCCCGGCTCCGGCTCCTGCTCCAGCACCCGCGCCGATACCGATACCCGCTCCGGCGCCACCGCCCGCGTAGTCGTCCGACGTCGCCGCCTGGGCGTCCGCGTTCGCGCGCACCTTGGTCGCGACCTCGGTCAGCGCGGTGGCCGTCTCCTTGAGCTTCGCGAGGTGGTTGCTGTTCCACTCGTCGCGGAAACCCTCTGCGTCCGGGCCGTGCCAGCCGTTCTCCGACTCCGGGATCACGGCCGTCACCGTCGTGACGACGGTCTCGAGAGTCTCGCTGCCCTCGTCGATCTTGTCGGCAAGCAGGCGCAGCGACTCGATATCGGCGCCGTACATTTCGCCGCTCACATGGTTCTCCTCACGTCCCGCCGATGACGGCGCTGGGCCTGGCCCGGATCTGGCTCGCTACTGACTCAAGAGGTGCGGGACCGACGACGGTCCCGCACCTCTTGTACCGGGCCTCGCCAGTGCGGGGGCCCGACCGGACAGCTCGAGCTCGATCAGTACGAGCTGGAGGTGTCCTGCTGCATCGAGGCGTTGTTGTCGGCGGTGGTGCCGTAGGCCTCGATCGCGGCGGCGATCTCGTTCAGCTTGGTGGCGTGGGTACCGTCCCACTCCTCCTGGAACTGGACGGCGTCCGGGCCGTTCCACTGGGTCTGGGCCATCTGGCTCGTGATGGTCTGGACGACCTGGCGGACACCCTCGGCCTGCGTCCGGAGCGTGTTGGCGAGGCTCTTGACTGCCTCGACATCAAGACCGAAAACGTTGCCACCCTCTGCGACCATGCCATGCTCCTTTGTCTGTGGCTGTCCCGAGGACAGCCTCCGATTCTGCGACGTCACGAACTATTTCACGGCCCGTGACAAGGCGGAATGGGGAGGACTCCCCATCCCCTGCACGTCAGCCCGGGAGGGCGACGTGGATCTTGGTTGCCCTTCCGGCGGTGACGAGGAAGCCACGGCCGGGCGGGAAGTCCTTGCGCCGGATCCGGCCCAGCGGCGTGTTCATGAGCACGTCGCCGTCCGAGTCCCCGGGGGTCAGGAGCAGGCCGTTGCGGCCGGACTTGAACGGCCCCGCCAACGTGAACGCCTTGCTCCAGGTGGACGACTCCGACTCACCGACGACCAGCTGGTCCTTGCGGGACGCGAGCTTGACGAACGCCTCCATCGGCTTCTCTGCCGGCGTGCCGGTGAGCTCGGTGTAGTTCTCGACCATCACGGTGAGCGTTCCGGGGGTCGTCCGATCGCTGTCGAGGAGCGTGGTGAGCTCCTTGAGCGCCTCCACGACGTCCTCCGGGGAGGACGCCTGCATGTCCCAGAGGTCCAGCGCCGACAGGCTGGACCGCCGCGACGACAGGTACACCAGCCGCCCGGCCCCGTTCCTGCGCAGCGCGGTCGCGAGCGTCACGAACGCCGTCGTCCGACCCGATCCGGGCGGGCCGGCCACCATGAGCGGGCCGCGCAGCGGCAGGCCCACCGGCGCGATGTCGAGGTCGCGCAGACCGATGGTGGCCAGCTCCCCGGTGCGCTGCGGCAGCTGGTCCAGCGTGAACGTGTCGGGCAGCCGCTCGATGCCGGGTGCCTGCGGCACGCCGCCCACCGTGCGCATCGTCTGCTCCAGCCGCGCCAGCTCGCGCGACTGCACCGCCGCGTTGGAGTCCCCGCCGAGCACGGCGATCTGGGCCTCCTGGCCGTACATGATCGCCCGCCCCGGCGCGGACGCCGGGGTCAGCACGTCCTTCGGGACGTTCAGCATGATGTAGTCGTCCTCCTTGGCCATCCGGTGCACGATGCGCTTCTGCACCGTGGAGGCGAGGGAGGGCGGCACGGAGACCGCACGGTCACCGGTCATGACGAGGTGGATCCCGACGGGTCGACCGTCGGTGGCGAGCTGCGTGAAGGTGCCGAAGATCGAGAACCCGCGGGCCGTGATGTTCTCGTAGGCCTCGCGGAACGCCCCGATGCCGTCGACGAGCACGATGATGCGGGGCTCGTCGGGCTTGTTCGCCAGCCGGCGGTACTCGTCGATGGTCGTCGCCCGCACGGCGGCGAACCGGTCGGAGCGCTGGTCCAGCGTGTCGCGCAGCCGGCGCATGAGCCGGGTCACGCGCTCCTCGTCGTCCCCGGCGATCACCGCGCCCACGTGCGGCAGGTTCTCCAGCATCGACAGACCGCCGGAGCCGCAGTCGATGCCGTAGACCTGCACCGGGCCACCCCGGTGCGTCAGGCCCGCCGACACCGCGATGGTCCGCAGCGTCGTGCTCTTGCCCGTACCACCGGTGCCGTAGATCGCGAGGTTGCCGTCGGTGTCCGGCTCGTAGTGCACGGTCGGCTGGGCCTGCTGCGGCGGGTTGTCGAGCACGCCGAGCACGAGCTGGGAGTCCGTGCGGCGGTTGGGGAGCAGCGCCAGGTCGTAGGTGGCGGCCAGCTCCTCCAGCCACGGCTTGCGGGGCGTCGGCACGCCGGCCTCGGACGCCGCACGGCGGATGGTCGAGACCATCCGGGCGATGTCGTTGGGCCCGGGGTCGACGTTCTCGATGACCTCCGGGGCCGGCAGCTCCCAGCGCCGGCCCGTGCCGAAGTCCATCTCCTCGACGTCGAGCGACGACCGCTCCGGCTCGTCCTTGGTCCAGCCGCCGGCGTAGCCGGTCTGGAACGTGGTGAGCCGGCCGGGGCCGGTCTTCGCGGCGCCACGGCCGGGGATCGACGGCGAGAAGTGCGCGGCCATGTCGTCGCCGAGCACGTCCTTGGAGTCGTGCTCGTCGGCCATGCGCAGGGCGATGCGCAGGTTCGTGTTCGCCCGCAGGCTGTCCTTGATGACACCGGCGGGGCGCTGCGTCGCGAGGATCAGGTGCAGGCCGAGCGACCGGCCACGCTGGGCGACGTCGATCACGCCGTCCACGAACTCCGGGACCTCGCCGACCAGGGCCGCGAACTCGTCGACCACGATGATCAGGCTCGGCGGCGCCTCGGGGTCACCGGTGCGCTCCAGGGACGCGAGGTCCTTGGCCTTCTTCCGGTTCAGCAGGTGCTCGCGGTAGTGCAGCTCGGCGCGGAGCGAGGACAGCGCGCGCCGCACGAGATGCGGCGACAGGTCCGTCACCAGGCCGACGGTGTGCGGCAGGTGCACGCAGTCGGCGAACGCCGCGCCACCCTTGTAGTCCACGAAGAGGAAGGTCACGCGGTCGGGGCTGTGCGCGGCCGCCATGCCGAGCACCCAGGACTGCAGGAACTCCGACTTACCCGCACCGGTCGTACCGCCCACGAGGGCGTGCGGGCCCTGCGTGCGCAGGTCCAGGTGGAACGGCTCCACGCCGTCGTGCCCGATGAGCGCCCGCAGGTTCGTGGGGGTCTTGCGCCGCACCGGCGGCGAGCCGTCGCGCGGGGTGAGGGAGAGGTTCTCCCGCCACCGCTCGACCACGGTGTTCGAGTCCTTGCCCATCTCCGTGCCGGCCAGCGCCAGGTAGGACACCGCACGCGGCAGGTCGGACTCGTCGTCCGTGGGTGCGCCGACGTCGACCACCGGGGACAGGATCCGGGCCACCTCGCGCGCCGTGGCGAGGTCGGCGACCTCGCAGCGCACGGGGTAGGCGAGCTGCCCGTAGTGCACCTCGCCGGTCATGGCGCCGCTGTTCTCGGAGTCCGAGTTCAGCAGCACGAACGTGCGGCAGGCGGCCGGGAGCTGCTCGACCGTGGGCGCGATCCACACCACGTAGACGCCCGCCGCCGCGCCGTGCTCGGCGAGCCGCACGAGCCGCGCGCGCTCGACCGGGGCGTCGTCCTCCACGAGGACGACGACCGACGGCAGCAGGGGCTTGGGCGGTGCCTCGTTGCGGTTCTTCTCCGCGTCCATCTCGCCGACGAGCGGCGCGTGGCCGTCGAGGCTGACGCCGCGTCCCTCGACCAGCTCCTCGAGTCGGGTCAGCAGGGAGATGCCGGAGCCGGAGTCGTCGGCCAGGTGGTCGGAGGCCCCGAGCGGGCTGTGCGGCGAGCCGGTGTGGGGCAGCCACTCGAGCCACTCCCAGTCCGCGCGCGAGCGGGCGGAGGTCAGGGCCGTCACGACGACGTCGGCCGGCGAGTGGAGCGCGGCGATCTGCAGCAGGACGGACCGCCCCACCGGCTCGACGATGCCGCTCGGCCCCGCGATCCCGATGTTGCCGCCGTACCGGAGGCCGGCGCCCATGGGGACGTCGTGGATGGTGATGCACTGCTGCTGCAGGTCCAGCACCTGCTGCCAGTGCTCGGGCACCGCGTCGTTCTCGCGCGGCTCGTCGAACTCGGTGCGCGAGGGCGCCGACCCGAGCCCGAACCGCACCGACAGGAAGCTGCGGTGCTCCGGACGGTGGGTCCACATGAGTCCGCCGAGGCGGCGGACGGCGTCGAGCGACTCGGCGAGCGACGGCGACTCGGCGAGCCGGACCGCCCGTTCGACCGCGTGGGTGGCGTCGATCCGCTCCGAGGTGGCGACCACGGCACGCTCGAAGTTCTCCGACGCCTCCTTGAACTGCTTCTTGCCGTACATCTTCCGGTCGAAGTACATCCCGACCATCATGACGGGGCTCATGAACATGAACATGAGCGACATCGGGTTGCGCGTGACGGAGTACATCGCCGCGCCCATCGCCATCGGCGCGAGCATCATCAGCCAGGGCAGGCGCTGCGGCTGCACCGGCTTCGGCGGCTTGGGCGCCTTGATCTTGATCTCGCCGAACCGGGTGACCACGCGGGGCGACCGGTTGAACTCCACCACCGGGCTGGTCGGGACCAGGCTGGTCGAGCGGTGCAGGGCCACGACGGACAGCGTGGTCTCGCCGAGGGTCACGGTGTCCGACGACGTCAGCACGGCCCGCGTCGTCCGCTTGCCGCCCATGACCAGGCCGTTGGCGGACGCGAGGTCGTGCACCTCGATGGACTCGCCGACGACCACCCGGGCGTGCCGCTTGGAGACCTGCCCGTCCGAGAGCCGGACGTCCATGCCGCGGTCACGCCCGATGTAGGTGGTACCGACCGGCAGCGGGAACTCGCGCCCGGCGTCGGGCCCGTCGAGGACGCGCAGCTGCGCGACCGCGGTGCCGCGATCCTGCCCGGCGTTCACGAACTGCTCGGAGACGCGCACGATCGAGACCACGGACCCGGAGCGCAGGCCCGCCTGGACCAGGTCGTTGGTGGGGGTCAGCACCCGGCCGCTGGTGAAGCTCGTCGAGCCGTCGCCCACCACCTGCAGCGTGAGGTTCTCGGGTGCGGGGGCGCCGTTGCGGGTGGGGTCACCCGAGAAGAGGGCCTCGGCCACGTCGCGTACCGTCGCGGTGGCGTCGGCGGTGACCGCGACGTTCACGCCGGACTCGTCGGGTCGGTTGAGGGTCAGCTTGATGCGCACGTCAGGCGTCGTCCTTCAGGTCGAGAAGTGGAAGGTCCGCGGGGGTCACCAGCCGGGAGGCGACGGCGTACTCGACGAGCCGCGCGCGCCGGTTGGTGGCGAGCAGTCCGGGGCCGCCGCGGAGCCCCTTGACGCCGATCCGGTCGAGCTTCTCGCAGACGTTGTCGAGCTTGCGGTTGAACCGGGTCGTGGCCCAGCCCAGGCGGCGTGCCGCGTCCGCACTGGACGGGATCTCGCTCAGGCCGGTGCCCTCGCGGCGCAGCATGGGCTCGGCGAGCACCACGATGAGCTGCTTCTGGCTGGTGGTGAAGCTGATGGCGCCGATGGTCGTGGCGCCGGTGTCGGGGTCCTCGGAGCGGACCTCGTGGTACGGGGCGTCCGTGAGCTGGGCCGTCAGCTCGTAGGTGGTGGGGCCCGCCGTGAAGACGATCGAGGTGGTGGGGAAGACGAGGGGCAGGCGGTGGCCGGGCGGGAGCCACGACTGCACGCCACCGCCCGCGTCGCACACCGTCGCGGAGATCAGGGACCCCACGTTCGAGAGCCACCAGATCCCGTCCTCCTGCGTCACCCGCAGGAAGCGTCGGTGCAGGTAGGGGTTGTCGTCGATCGCGAGGTCACCCTCGCGGCCCACGTCGAAACCACCGTCCGCCTGGGCGGGATGGAACCACTCACCGCAGAACTCGAGCGCGAGATCACCCACGTCGTTCCCTCTTCTCCCCCTGTCAGCCGGCCGGTCGGCCGGAGTCCCTCAGCCCGCCGGGACGCACTTCTTCTGCGGCTCCGCGGATGCCTTCCCGGACCGGTCCACGACGACCTCGATGCACGTCGGCTCGCCCTCGGACCGTGGCACGGTCGCCGTCGCGACGGCGGACGGCGTATAGGTGCTCTCGTTGGTGAACGACAGCACACGGTACCCGTACTTGTCGCCCTCCACCTGGGATTTCGGCGGCTTCCACGTGAAGACGACCTCGTCGCCCTGAACCACGCCCTTCAGGTCGCGGACCGGGGGCACGTAACCCCCGCCGGGCGGGGGCGGCGGGTCCCCCGCGACCGTCTGGGTCTGTCCCGGGTCCTCGGGGTCCTCCGCGCCGTTCTGCAGGGCGAACCAGCCCACGACCAGCACCGCGACGAGCACCACGGCGCCGCCGACCAGCGCCACGGTCCCCCAGGGCGACGACTTCTCCGGCGCGACATCCTGCGGCAGGTCGGCGGGCAGCTCGGGCGCGCGCGTCCGGTGCACCGTCTCCTCGACCGGCGGTGCCTGCCAGCCGACCGAGGCCACCGGCACGTCGAGGGCGGGCACGGTCGTGCGCGCCCCCGTGGCGGTGCCCGCCTGGGGCGCCCAGCCGGAGGTGCCCTGCGTGGCCGGCGCGAAGCCGCCCGACGACATCGCCGGGCTGCCGACGGGCGCCGGCCCGGGAGCGGGCAGCTGCCCCGGGTCGATCGCCGTGACGTTCTTCAGCCGCGTACCGTCGTCGTCCTCTTCCTCCTCCGCGACCGCACCGGTCTCGTCGAGGAGGTCGATCGGGGTCATGTCGCGCGCCAGGCCCACCTGGACCTGTTGCAGCGCGCGGGCGAACGCCAGCACCGACGGGTACCGCGACGAGGGGTGCTTGGCCATCGCGATGCGGAGCACCTGCTCCAGCGACGGCGGCACGTCGTTGCGCCCGATCGGCGGCAGCGGCGCCTGCTCGACGCGCGCCACCAGGTCCGCCGACGTGTTGGACCCGCCGGGCACCTCGAACGGCGTGCGGCCGGCCAGCAGCGTGTAGCAGGTGGCGGCCAGCGCCCAGACGTCCGTCGTCTTGCCCGCGACGGGCGGGTCGCCGAACGACTCCGGCGGCGACCACGGGATGGACATGCCCTCCGCGGCCGAGGCCTCCTCGACCGTGGAGGAGATGCCGAAGTCCGTCAGCACGGGGTGCCCGAACTGCGTCACCAGGATGTTGGCCGGCTTCAGGTCACGGTGCAGGATGCCGAGCCGGTGCGCGGTCTCCACCGCGCCCGCGATCTGGATCGTGGTGCGCAGCGCCTCGGCCAGCGAGAAGCGCTCCGACCGGTACCGCGCGCCCAGGTTGGGGCGCGAGCAGTACTCCATGGCCAGGTACGGGCGGCCGTCGTCGGCGACGCTCGCCTCGTACATCGTCACGATCGAGGGGTGGTTGCCCAGGACCGCCATGAGGTCGGCCTCGGAGTCGAACGCCGCACGCTGGGCGTCGCTCGCGTGCTCCTTGAGGAGCACCTTGACGGCGACCAGCCGCTTCGGGCGCTGCTGCTCGTACAGGAAGACGTCCGAGAAGCCGCCGGACCCGATCAGCTTCTTGTACTCGAACCCGGCGATGTGGGGCGGCGCCGACGGCGCACGCTTGCTGCTCACGCTTCTCCTTGGTTGATGGTGGAGCCGTCATCGGTGGTCGTGCCGGCCGGGGCCCTCACCAGATGCCTTCGAAGGTCAGGGTCGCTCCGTCGCCGAGATCGACGACGTCGCCCTCGACCACGATCACCTTCTCGTTGGGGTGCAGGCGCCGGGGCTGCTGCCCCGGCCGCAGGAGGGTGGTGCCGTTCGTGGTCGCGAGGTCCGCGACCAGGACGTGCCACTCCTCGAGGGTGATCTCGACGTGCGAGCGCGAGATGTCCTGGTCCGGGCTCGCGACCGTCACCAGGCGCGGTGTGCGGTCCGCCGACGCGTTGTTGGTGCGCGGGCGCCGCCCGACGACCACCGGGCGGTCGAGCTCCACCACCTGCGGGCCGCCGATCCCGGGCTGCACGCCACCGGTGACGAGCATCTGCCCGAGCGACGGGCGGGACACCAGCTCCGCGTCGCTCTCCAGTGCCGCGCCGCAGCTGCGGCAGGTCTCGTTGGTGGGCGGGTTGGGATGCCCCTGCGGGCAGTTCCGGCCGAGGATCTGCGGGGCGCCCGGCAGGATGCCCACCGAGAACTTGGGCCCGCCCCCAGCCGCCTTGCGCAGCGCCGCGATGTCGGACGACATCATGGTCTCGCCGTCGTGGTCCGTCACGTCGGGCGTGCCCGGCGAGTCCGTCACCGCGGCGGCCCGCTGGGCGCCGCCCGGGGTCACGCCCGGCGGGGTGTCCGAGATCAGGGCCGGGCCGGGGAAACCGCCCGGGACGCTCGAGATCAGGGCGTCGCCCGCCGGCTCCGCCTGCGGCGGGTCCGGCACGGGCGGGGGCGGTGCCACCGGCGTGACGACGGGGGCGGACGCCGGGGCCGGCTCCTCGTCGACCTCCTCCTCGTCCTCCCCCTGCCGGACCGCCGCGTCCTCGACCCGGCGCATCACGGTGTCGCCGAAGAGGTGGCCGTAGTCGTCGTCCGCACCGAACTGCGTGGCCTCGTCGACCTCCGAGGCCGGGGCCGCGGCCGGCCCCGGGACGGGGGACGTCCCGAGCAGCGGCGCGGGTTCCGGTGCGGGCTCGGGCTCGGGCGTGGGCCCGGCGGGGCCGCCGATCACCGGCACGTCCATCGTCCCTGGCACGACCGTCTCGCCGGCCGGCTGCCCGCCGGGCAGCGCCGACAGGCCGGCGAGGGTCGGGAAGTCGGGGAACTCGTCGATCATCGCGGCCTTGGCGGCCGGGGCCGCCGAGGCGGGCGCGGGTGCGGGTGCGGGTGCGAGCGTGCCCAGCGTCCCCGGGAGGTCCAGGGCCCCGGCCACCTCCACCAGGGTGCGCCGCAGCGCGCTCGCCCGCACCACTGCCGACTGCACGGGGAACTCCTCGTCCGCCGGCACCTCGTCGGTGGTGATCGCGAACGACGTCGGGCCGTCCACCACCCGCTCCGACCAGGTGACGACGCCGGCCCCGGTCACCTCGACCGGACCGCCGGCGCCCTGGGCGCTCACCACGACCTTGACGCCGGTACCGCGCACGGCGACGTGCGCCGCCGTGGCCGGCTCGCCGCCGGAGAGCGAGACGACGGCGAACGGCGGCGTCTCCGCGAGGCCGCCCGCGGCCAGGACGGCGAGGGTCGCCGCGACCCCGCCGTCGGGTGCGTCGAGCGCGGTCCAGAGCGCGTCGACGACGCCGGCGGGAGCCGGGCCGGGCAGCACGACGACCGTGCCGTTCCGGACCACCGCCCGTGCGGATCCCTCGCTGTAGTGCACCGTCATCTCAGACCCCCTGGCTTCTTGCTGCGTGCTCTTCTCGCGGCAGGGTGTCCTCGTCAGGCTCCGCCCCCGCCCGTGGTGCTGTCGACGACCCTATGGTCTGGTCGTCCACCCCGGTCACGTCGACCACGACCACGGTGATGTTGTCCCGGCCGCCGGCCTGGATCGCCGCGTCGACCAGGTGCCCGGCGGCCCGCTCCGGGTCGGGCTGCTCCAGCAGGATCGTCGTGATCTGCTCGTCGGTCAGCTCCCCCGTGAGCCCGTCCGAGCAGATCAGCACGCGGTCGTGGAGCGTCACCGGGATGTACCGGAAGTCGGCCCGCACGTCCTGCTGGGCCCCGAGGGCCCGCGTGATGACGTTCCGCCGGGGGTGCCTGCGGGCCTCCTCCATGGTGATCGTGCCCGCGTCCACGAGCTCCTGCACCTCGGAGTGGTCCACGCTCACCTGCGACAGCACGCCGTTCGACAGGATGTAGGTGCGCGAGTCCCCGACGTTCACGAACAGCCAGTACGGCACGTCCTCGCGCTCGTCGACCAGCACGCCCGTGAGCGTCGTGCCGGGCGCGTTGCCCGACTCCGTCTCGATGGCCCGGACCCGCTGCTGCGCGGCCTCGAGGAACGCCTCGACCAGGGCCGGCTCCACCCGCTCGACGTCGGCCAGGCCGCTGATCGCGGCCAGCGCCTCGGCGCTCGCCACCTCGCCCGCCTCGTGCCCGCCCATGCCGTCGGCCACGAAGAACACCCGGCCGGTGGCCAGGTATCCGTCCTCGTTGAGCGACCGACGACGACCCTGGTGCGATGCCGCACCCCAGATCGTCGTCAACCCCTGCTCCTGTTCGGTCATGCCCGGGGCTCGGCAGGGTGCACGACCAGACGGCGGTCCCCGACGTGGATGGTCGAGCCCACCGGCACGCGGACCCGTGCGCCCGCCTCCGCGACCTGGGGCGAACGGCCCGGCGCCGAGACCACGGTGCCGTTGGTGGACCCACGGTCGGTCAGCCACAGGCCGGCGGAGTCGACGCCGAGCTCGGCGTGGTTCTTGGACACCGACCGGGTCGGGTCGTCGACGCGCACGAGGATGTACCCCGCGCCCCCGCTCGCCTGCGGGTTGCGGCCCACCAGGGCGGGCCCGTCGATGACCCGGCGCTCACCGGACTCGAGCTCGAGGGTCACGGTCACGACCGCGGCCGGCTCCAGGACCGGGGCCTGCATCCGCGTGGAGTCCGAGAACCCGTCGGACTGCGGCGGCAGCGTCGGCTGCGACACCGGGGCGGGCTGGGCGGCGCCGTCCTGCGGGAGGGTCACCCTGCGGGTGGGGCGGGACTCCGGGTGCTGCTGCGGGGGCAGCGTGGCGGGCGCCTGCTGCGCCGGGGGCGCCGCCTGCTCCTGCTGCGCCGGCCAGGTCCGCGCCGGCCAGGCCGACTCGGGCTGCTGCTGCTGCACCGGCTGCTGCGGTGCGGGCTGCTGGTACTGCTGCTGCGCAGGCTGCTGGACCGGCTGCTGCTGGACCGGCTGCTGCTGGGCGGGCGGTGCCGCGGGCCCGCTGCCCGGGATGCCCGTGATGAGGCCGTCGCCGGACGGAGCCGGCGCGCCCTGGGCGGGTGCCTGCGGGAACGACCACGGGTCCGGGGCAGCCACGGGCTGCTGGGCCGGCGCCTGCGGCGTCGTGGGAGACAGCGGGGGCAGCTGCGCGGAGGCGTACTGGCCCGGTGCCGGGGCCGCCGGCGCCGCCGTCCGCATCGCGGGCCGGCCCGGGGCGCGGGGCCCGGGGCCCACCGGGGCGAGCCCGGTGGTCAGCGCGATCTGCGGGGCACGGACGTCGACCACGATCGACCGCGCTGCCTTGTCGTGCCAGCCCTGGACCTTGTCACCCTTGTCCCACGAGGGGCTGAGCAGCACCACGATCTGGCCGAAGCCGGCGACCAGGGCGCCCGCGGCGAGCACGAGCACGCGCAGCAGCTCGCGGACGAACCCGATCGGGCCACGGTCCTCGGCCGAGAGCGTGCGCAGGCCCATCGCCGAGTTGCCGATGGTGCGGCCGGTCCGGGACTCCCAGATCCACATGGAGAGCTGGAAGCAGAAGGCGACCAGGCCCGCGATGAGGTAGACCCGCACCGCCTGGGCGGCGATCTCGGCCGCCTGCTCCTGCGTCACCACCGTCAGCGCCGGGGGGATGTCGATGAACGAGAGGCCGATGACCACCACGATCACGGCCAGCGCACCGGCGATCAGGCCGTCGATGAGCCAGGCCACGAAGCGCTTGCCGACGCCCGCGTAGGGCGCGACCAGCGGCGGCGGCACGGTGCCGGCCGAGGGGATCTGCGTCGCCGTGTACACCTCGACCTCGGTCGTGATCGGCGGCCGGCTCTCCACGAACGGCACCGAACCCGACCTGTCACGTGCGGCGGCCGCCTGCTGCACCTGCCCCTGGGGTACCTGGGCCTGCTCCACGACGGGCCGTCCCGTCCGTGGGAACTCCCGTCCGCACGCGGCGCAGAAGGGCGCGCCCGCCCGCTGGGTCGACCCGCAACCAGCGCAGACCACGTCCGTCATCAGTTCTCCTTCGTCCGCCGGGACCCGAGTCCCCCGAGGGCCGCGAGGATTCCGCGACCACCGCCCACACGCGCCCAGACGGAGCGCAGCGACAACGCCGCGCCGACCCTCCGTCGCGTACTCAGGTTGGAGCGTAGCCCGCCCACCAGCTCGTCCACCTCGGCCCAGAAGGACTCGACGTCCGCCTGGGTGGGCTCACCGCGGCCGAAGACCGAGGCGTCCGCGCGGTGCGCTAGCGTGAGCGTCGACGGGACCTGGTGCGCACCGGCGATCACGCCGGCACTCTCCCGGCGTGTCGCACCGCGCGGCAGGCTCGTCCCGATGTCGGTCACGACGTCGACCACCTCGTGCCAGCCGCCGCTGATGCGGTCGGCGGGCAGGTCGGCGGTGCGCCGGGCCGTCCGGCGCCGGGCCTTGTAGGCGAGGATCGCGATGATCGGTCCGGCGATCACCAGGAGCGGGATGCCGACCGCGAGCAGGATGAGTCCGAGCAGGCCCCAGTCGAACGGGTCGTTCTCGGTGTCGTCCTTCTCGTCGTCCTCGACGCTGCCGGCCTTCGCCTTGTCCGGCTCGTCCGGCGGCTCCGGGTCCTGCAGCACCGGGGGCTTCGGCACCTGCTCGCTCTTGGGCTCGGGCTGGATCTGCGGGTTCTCGTCCGGGACCGTGTCGATCGGCACCCAGCCGTACTCCTTGAAGGGCACCTCGACCCAGGCGTGGACGTCGCTGCCGACCACGGTCCAGGGCTCGCCCTCCTCGAACTTGCTGTCCTTGTCGGGGTAGAAGCCCATGACCACGCGGGCCGGGATGCCCGCCTGGCGCGCCATGAGGGCGAGCGCGACGGCGAACTGCTCGTCGTCACCCACCATCTTCTCCTGCTCGATCAGCGTGTCGACGCGGTCGGCGGAGTGACCCGGCCGCGACGGCGGCTGGCCGTCGAGCCCGCTGGACAGGAAGCCGGAGTTCTGGAGCGCGTCGCGGAGCAGGAAGAGCTTCTCCACGGGGTCGGTCTTGTCGCCCGTGAACTGCCCCGTCTTGCCGGGCAGGCCCGCGGGCAGGGCGCTCGCCTCGGTCTCGGGCAGGTCCGCCTTGCGGATCGTGGCCTTCTTCAGCGCGTCCTCGTCCGGCGTCGCGGGCACGAGCACCTTCAGCCGGTACGTGTCGCCCGACCTGATGCCGGCGGTGGTGAGCGCGGTGCTGGTCAGCGGGTTGTAGTACGTGCCGTCCGTCTGGGCCTCGGCGTTCGCGCCGAGCCACTCCACGCCGGTGAGGTCGCCGATCTCGGGGACCCAGACGCCGCTGTACCCCGCGACCGTGACGTCGATCGGCGTCGGCGTGACGTCGGACTTCGTCGCGATCTCCTCGCCGACCCGCGTGTAGACGCCGGTGTCGCCGCCGTCGCCGGCCGCGTCGAAGACGACGCCGTCGTACTCGTCGAGGGTCGCGAGGCGGACCCGGGCGCCCTCGGGCAGCTCGCTGACGGTGAACAGCTCTTCCTCGCGGGCGTCCTTGGCGTAGTGCCGGAACGCCACGAGCGGGCTGGTGAACTGGTGGATGTCGAACGGCGGGACGACCGTCTCGCGGAGCACCGAACGATCCGGATGGGGCATGAGGATCGGCGCGGTGAAGCCCGCGACCAGCGCCGCGGCGCCCAGGATGGTGGCGCCCGTGCGCACCCGGTGCCAGCGCAGCCGGCGCGTGGCCTCGCGGCTGGCCTCCGTGGTGATCGAGTGCGTGCCGACGCGCGCCTCCATCACGCGCACCGCGCCCCAGAGCAGGGCGGTGATGGCGATCACGAGGCCCTGCACGATCGGCATGGCCTCGTCGACCGTGCCCAGCAGGATCACACCGACGAGGGCGACGATAACCGGCACGACGGCCCAGACCGCGTGCTTCGCGCGCCAGGCGATGGTGCCCGCGACGAGCGCGACGACCAGCATGAGCAGGAACGGGACCACCCCGAGGTCAGGGAACGACCGCATGGGGGGCGAGGTGGTGATGAACTGCTTCCAGCCCTGCACGGAGCCGAGCATCAGCTCGCGCAGCGTGTCCAGGGTCGGCACCACGCCGGCGATCGTCGTGTGCGGCAGGGCCAGCGCGCCACCGAACAGCACGTAGGCCACCACGGCCAGCGCCGTCACCACGACGGCGGGGAAGCGCCGCCAGGCGCCCAGCCAGGCCACGGCGAGGCCCACGAGGGCACCGCCGGCCGTGGGCAGCAGGTAGCCGAGCGAGCCCCAGACCGGGCCGAAGCCCACGGCGACGGCGCCGAGCATCACTGCCAGTGCGCCGAGGTCGACCAGGGCGAACCTGGTCAGCGCGCGCGGCTGCTCCGCCTCCTTGCGGCGGGTGGTGCCCCGGCCGGTGCCGGTCCGGTACCCGGGCCCGGTGCCGTAGGGCGGCTGGCTGCCCTGCGCGTGCGCGCCCGCCGGGAGGT
Organism: Promicromonospora sp. NPDC060204; assembly: GCF_042728455.1. Lineage (NCBI taxonomy): Bacteria > Bacillati > Actinomycetota > Actinomycetes > Micrococcales > Promicromonosporaceae > Promicromonospora > Promicromonospora sp. NPDC060204. The sequence goes on along the minus strand of NZ_JBHWZO010000073.1, from coordinate 2,475 downwards.
TGCCGCGGGTGTTCTCGTCGCTCATCCGTCGCTCATCTTCTTCAGCGCAAGGGGCAGGTCACCGAGGCGGCCCAGGGTCAGCACGCCCAGCTCCGCGATGGAGTGCCGGCCGAGGGAGGCCCCCGGCACGCACTGGATGGCCATGACCTGCACGCCCACGGGCACGCGCGCCGACGCCGCACGCAGCTCGGTGGGCGTGACCATGCTGCCGACGATGAACGAGATCACCGAGAAGTCGGCGGCGGCCATGCTCGCGGCGCGGGCGAGGTCCACCAGCTTGGACTTGCGGGACACCATCTCGATCCGGGAGAGGTCGTCCATCAGGCGGGTGCGGTGGTCGCCGTGCAGCGTGGCCTCGTTGACGAGCACCGTCACGCCGCGGTCCTCCTTGATGGCCTGCAGGCCCAGGGAGCCGCACACGCTCACGGCGAGCTCGAACTCCTCCTCGTTCGCGTAGTCCTCGGCGCGCGTGGACAGCAGCACCGCGAGGTGCGAGCGCCGGGTCTCCTCGAACTGCCGCACCATGATCTGGCCGGTGCGGGCCGTCGACTTCCAGTGGATGTGCCGGCGGTCGTCGCCGGGCACGTAGTCGCGCAGCGCGTGGAAGTTCACGTCCGAGTTCGTGATGTCGTTGGTGACCCGACCCTCGAGGTCCTTGAGGAAGCCCGTGGAGGAGCCGGTGAGGTTCTTGACGCGCGGGTGCACGAAGACCTCCTGCTCGTTGGTCCACGTCATCTCGCGGCGCAGCAGGCCCAGGGGGTCGGCGCGCACGGACTTCACCGGACCGACCGTGATCACGCTGCGGCGCCGCGTCGGGATGGTGAAGATCTCCTCGTGCATGCCGCCGCCCTTCAGCCGCGGCACGGGGAACGCCGCCGTGCCGGTGCCGACCGGGAGCTCCATCACCGACGGCAGCAGGGCGCGGCTCGACGAGTTGCGCACGTCGAGGCGCCCGACGGCGCGGTCGCCGACGGTCACGCGAGCCTGCGCCAGGTCGAGCACGACGTCGTACTTGAACCGGCCGAGCACGAACACGACGGCGCACAGCAGCGTCACCGTGAGCACGATCGCGGCCACCAGCAGCTCGAGCCAGCCGAGCGTCAGCCCGGCGATCCAGGCACCGGCCGCCACCAGCGTCACCGCGATGCCGAACGTGCTGAACGTCCGACGGACCGGCGCGAGCGTACGGCCGACCGCCCCCGCCCGCGTCCGGGCGACGGCGGCGAAGGTCACCCAGCCGCGCCGGCCGCGCTGCGCCTGCGCGCGGCCGGCCGCGACGACGCCGGCGAGGCCGGTCGGCTTGTCCTGGCGCTTGCCGTAGCCAGGTCCGGCCGCGCTGCCCGCCGAGATGCCCGAGGTCGTCATGCCGAGGCCCGCTCCTGCGGCGCGGCGACGTCGGCCATGATCCGGGCCAGCACGACGTCGGGGCGGGCGCCCGCGAACTCGGCCTCCGGGTCCAGCACGAAGCGGTGGCCCCAGACCGGCTGGGCCAGCTCCTTGATGTCATCGGGCAGCACGTAGTTGCGGCCGTGCGCGGCGGCCCACACCTTGGCGCAGCGCACCAGGGCGAGCGCGCCACGGACCGAGACGCCGACGCGCACCTCGTGGGCGTTACGGGTCTCCTCGGCGAGGCGCGACACGTACTCCAGCACCGCGGTGTCGGTGTGCACCGTCGCGGCGAGGTCGGCCATCTCGGTGACGGCCTTGGTCGTGATGATGGGCTGCAGCACCTGGCTGCGGTCCTTCAGCGCGGCGCCCGACAGGATCTCCACCGTGGAGGCGTGGTCCGGGTAGCCCACCGACGTCTTCATGAGGAAGCGGTCGAGCTGGGCCTCGGGCAGGCGGTACGTACCGGCCTGCTCGATCGGGTTCTGGGTGGCGAGCACCATGAACGGGCGGCCGGTGGTGTGCGCGACGCCGTCGACGGTGACGCGGCCCTCCTCCATGACCTCAAGGAGCGCGGACTGGGTCTTCGGCGAGGCACGGTTGATCTCGTCGGCCAGCACGATCGACGCGAAGATCGGGCCCGGGTGGAAGTCGAACTTCCCGGACTTCTGGTCGTAGATCGTCACGCCGGTGACGTCCGACGGGAGCAGGTCCGGCGTGAACTGGATGCGGTTGTGCGAGCCCTGGACCGACGCCGCGATGGAGCGCGCGAGCATGGTCTTGCCCGTGCCCGGGGCGTCCTCCAGCAACAGGTGTCCCTCGGCGAGCATGCACGTGAGCGCGAGGCGCACGACCGGCGCCTTGCCCAGGACCGCCTGCCCGACGTTGCCGACGAGCCGGTCGAAGGTCTGGGCGAACCAGGCCGCCTGCTCGGGGGTCATCGTGGTCATCTCGTGTTTCCCTACTGCTCGTTACTGCTCGTCCGTCGGGTGAAAGTTGTGTCGATCATGGCGTGCCCCGGCCGCCCCGCCGGGGCCGCGCGGCCGGGCGGGGAGTAAACCGCCGCGGCGACCAACACACGGGCGAGCG
>NZ_JBHWZO010000072.1:0-25266 GCF_042728455.1 Promicromonospora sp. NPDC060204 | reverse complement strand
CCCGGGTGATCTGAGGGTCTGACATTTCCCGACGATTCAGACGATGCTTTCTGTCGTCTGAACCTGCGGCTCCGCTCCGGTTCAGACGACGGCACCAGGCCCGTCGTCGTCCGGGTCGCGCTGGTGCGGCATGCGCCAGATCAGCACGCCCAGGCCCGCGACGAACAGGCCGAGCCCGATCTGACCCGCCAGCGGCGGGATCGAGACGGCCGGCACCGCCGCGGAGACGATCATGCCGATCACCGCGAGCACGGGCACGCCGACCACGAAGCTCCACGCCATGGTCAGCAGCGGGTCGCGGGACAGCAGCGCGGGCGGCTCCGGCGGCGTGAAGTGGGACTCAGCCTCCTCGAGCGCCTCGGCGTCGGGAGACAGCGGCCAGTCGCGCGGGCCGGAGGGCGTGCGCGACCCGGTTGCGTCCGACGACGCGGCCGACGCCGAGCCCGAACCCGGCTCGTCGGCCGCGTCACCCGTGCTCGTCCAGTCGCCGCCGGCCCAGCCGCCGTCCGACCAGCCGCCGACCTGGCGACCGCCCCGGCCGGCGCCGGCGTCACCGGACCGGTCAACAGACCGGTCGCCGTCCGCACGCCCGTCGTCGTCGCTGCCCTCGTCATCGGGCCGCGATGTCTGAGAAGATTCGGCGGACTTCTCCGCGCCGTCGGTCTCCCCGTCGGCCCGAGAGACGTCCATGTCGCCGAGCGTGGCGACGATGTCGGCCCAGCGCGATGCCACGTCGTCGTCGCCCAGCTCGCGTGGGGTGTCGCCGGGCACGTCGTCGTCTCGGTCGTCGGTGTTCGATGCGGCCATGGGCACACTCTATTGTCGTCAGGGGGCCCGCGGGGGCGGGTCTTGAGGAGGAATCTTGTTCTACTGGGTGATGAGGAACGTGCTGGTCGGCCCGCTGCTGCGCCTCGCGTACCAGCCGTGGGTCGTCGGCGGCAAGAACGTGCCCCGTAGCGGCGCCGCGATCGTGGCCAGCAACCACCTGGCGGTGATCGACTCGTTCATCCTGCCGCTGCTGATCAAGCGCCGCGTGACGTTCCTCGGCAAGTCCGACTACTTCACGGGCAAGGGCCTCAAGGGCAAGATCGTGGCCTGGTTCATGACGGGCATCGGCGTCATCCCCGTGGACCGCTCCGGCGGCGCAGCCAGCGAGGCCGCACTGCGCACCGGCCTGCGCGTGCTGCGCGAGGGCAGCCTGTTCGGCATCTACCCCGAGGGCACCCGCAGCCCCGACGGCCGCCTCTACAAGGCGAAGACGGGCGTGGCCCGCATGGCGCTCGAGTCGGGCGCCCCGGTCATCCCCGTCGCCATGGTCGACACCGAGGTCGCCCAGCCGGTGGGCAAGACCATCCCCACGTTCATGCCGCTCGGCGCCGTGATCGGCGAGCCGCTCGACTTCAGCCGGTACAAGGGCATGGAGAGCGACAAGTTCGTGCTCCGCGCCGTCGCCGACGAGATCGAGTACGCGATCCTCGCCCTGTCCGGCCAGGAGTACGTCGACGCGTACGCGGCCAGCGCCAAGGAGCGCGCGGCCCGCGGCGAGCCCGCGATCCCGACGGCGGAGGAGGGCCCCGGCGGCCTGCCCCTGCCGGAGGTCGAGAAGCCGCGCCGGCCGAAGCGCTGACGCTCGGGCGCCGCTGACGCCCGGGCGCCGCTGACGAGCCAGGTCCCCGCCGCGCTCGTCCCTAGCGGACCGGCGCCGCCGTGGAGCTCCGTACCACGAGGCTGGTCGCGAGCTCGGTGCGCAGCGTGTGCCCGCTCGCCGTGCGGGCGCGGTACACCAGGTCGACGGCGGTGGCGCCCATCTCCGCGAGCGGCTGCCGCACCGTGGTGAGCGCCGGGTCGATCCACGGCGCGATGGGCAGGTCGTCGAAGCCGACGAGCGAGACGTCGCGCGGCACGACGAGCCCGGCCTCGCGCAGCGCCCGCAGCGCGCCGAGCGCCGTGTCGTCGCTGCTCGCGAAGATCGCGGTGGGCGGGTCGTCCAGCCCCAGGAGCCGCTGCGCGCCCTCGTACCCGGAGGTCACGCCGTAGGCGCCCACGTGGACGAGGTCGTCGTCGGTGGTCAGGCCGGCCCGGATCATGGCGGCGCGGTAGCCCGCGAGCCGCGCGATGGCGTTGTCCTGCTCCAGTGCGCCGGTGATCGTCGCGATGCGGGTGTGGCCCAGCGACAGCAGGTGCGCGGTCGCCTCCAGCCCGCCCTGGAAGTTGGTGGCGCCCACGCTGAGCATGCCCTCGGGCGGCCGCTGCCGGGGGTCCACGACGACGAGCGGGGTGCCGGTCTGCTCCAGGGCGCGCCGCGCCTCGGCGTCGGGCACCGCGACGATGCTGACCAGGCCGTCCGTGCCGCGCTCCAGCGCGTGCCGCACCCAGGAGCTGCAGTCGTCGGGGTCGGGCTCGACCGCCAGGACGACGTCGAGCCCGAACCGGCGGGCGCCGGCGACGGCGCCCCGGACCACGGCCTCGGACCACGTCCCCTCGAAGTCGACGATGCGGACGTCGATGATGCCGGTGGGCTTGGCCTGCGGCGGACGCACCTCGTAGCCGTGCCGCGCCAGCGCCTCGGTGACGCGCGCCCGGGTCTTGCCGGACACGTCGGGGCGCGCGTTCAGGACCTTGGAGACCGTCGGGACCGAGACGCCCGCCTCGGCCGCCACGACGGCGAGCGGGATGTGCGGCTGGTCGGTTGCCATGGGTCCTCCGTCGGACATCAGTGAAGCGAGAAGCGAGAAGCGAGCGTTTCCGAAATCAGGATGGTAGTCCATCGCGTCGCGTGCCCCGGTAAACCGGGCGGTAGCGGGGCCATGGCTGGTTGACACCATCCTGCGGCCCGTCTAACCTCCCGGGGTCTTTCCGAGATTCGGCTTCGAAATTTCGGAAGCAGGTCAACAAAGGAGTGATCGTGAACAGGACACCTCGCCTCGCCGCAGCGGCGACGGCGTCGACCCTCACGCTGGCCCTCGCCCTGACCGGGTGCGGACGCAGCGACGAGGCCGGCACCACGGCAGACAGCGCCAGCGACATCTCGGAGGGCCCCGCCACGGGCACCGTCGAGGTGTGGGCGATGGGCACGGAGGGTGAGCTGCTGCCCGAGCTCGCCGAGCAGTTCGAGGCCGACAACCCTGACGTCACCGTGAACGTGACGCCCGTGCCGTGGGAGTCGTCCACCGAGAAGATCAACACCGCCATCGCCACCGGCGAGGTGCCCGACGTCATGCAGGTCGGCACCACCCTGATGAGCGGCTTCGTGGGCCTCGACGGCCTCGCGCCCACCCCCGAGAGCATCGACTCCTCGGCGTTCTTCCCGGGCGCCTGGGAGACCACGGAGGTCGACGGCACCTCGTACGGCGTGCCGTGGTACGTCGAGTCGCGCGTGCTCTACTACCGCACCGACCTCGCCGAGGAGGCCGGCGTCGAGGCGCCCGCGGACTGGGCGGGCCTCACCGACTTCGCGGCCGGGCTGCAGGACGCCGGGGCCGAGCACGGCATCGCGCTGCAGACGCGCGGCAACTCGACCGCCCTGATGTACTTCCCGTTCTACTGGCAGGCGGGCGGCGAGATCCTGGACGACGCCGGCGAGTTCACGCTCGACAACGACGCCCAGGTCAAGGCGCTGGAGTACTACTCCTCGTTCATGCGCGACGGGCTCGCCCCGCCGGTGCTCGTCGAGGACGAGAAGGTGCAGAACTTCATCGACGGCAAGCTCGGCTCGTTCGTCTCGGGCCCCTGGGAGCGCGCCAACCTGCTGACCACCGCGGGTGACGACTTCGCCGACAAGTTCGGCGTGGTGCCGCTGCCCGCCGACGAGGCGACGGCGTCGTTCATCGGCGGTTCCAACCTCGCCGTCCTCGCGGACGCCGCCAACCCGGACTCCGCCTGGAAGTTCGTGCAGTTCGCCACCGACCCGGCCACCCAGGTCGACTGGTTCGGCATCTCGAACGACCTGCCGGCGGTCCAGACCTCGTGGGACGACCCCGCGCTGGCCGACGACGAGGCCGTGGCCATGTACCAGGGCGTGCTGGAGACCGCGCGCTCCACCCCCGCGATCCCCACCTGGTCGGAGATCGAGCACGAGCTCGACCTCATCATCGAGCAGACCATCGCGGGCGACCTGACCCCGGAGGAAGCCGCCGCCAAGATGCAGGAAGCGGCCACCTCGATCGGGACGGGCCTGGACTGACCCGTGGCCATCTCCGCACGCCGCCGTCGCACGGGCCTCGCCGCCTGGGGCTTCGCGCTGCCCTTCACGATCCTGTTCGCCGTGTTCATGCTGGTCCCGGTGGCGTCCTCGCTGTACATGGCGTTCACCGACATGCAGGGCAAGGACCTGCGGACGCCCTGGGCCGTGAACTTCGTGGGGCTCGACAACTTCGCGGCCGTGCTGGCCGACCCGAAGTTCCAGCAGGCCGCCGGCAACACGCTCTACTTCGTCGGGGTGGCCATGCCGCTCACGCTCGGGGTGGCGCTGCTGCTGGCGGTCCTGCTGAACTCGGGCCTGACCTGGTTCCGGTCCGTGTTCCGCGTCGGCTTCTACGCACCGGTCGTGACGTCGATCGTCGCGGTGGCGGTGGTGTGGCGGTTCCTCCTGCAGCCCGACTTCGGGCTCGTGAACTCGGCTCTCGGCCTGGTCGGCGTCGACGGGCCGCGCTGGCTCACCGACGAGACCTGGGCCATGCCCGCGCTGATCATGATGGCGACCTGGCGCAACGTCGGGTACTCCATGGTGATCCTGCTGGCCGGGCTGCAGGGCATCCCGCGCGACCTGTACGAGGCCTCGGCCATCGACGGCGCGGGTGCCGTGCGGCAGTTCCGGTCCATCACGGTGCCGCTGCTGCGGCCCACCCTGCTGTTCTGCGCCGTCATCACCGGCATCGGCTACCTGCAGTTCTTCGAGGAGCCGTTCGTCATGACGCAGGGCGGGCCGCTCGGGGCCACCAACTCGGTGGCCTACGAGATCTTCAACCAGTTCGGGTTCGGGAACTACGGCCTGTCAGCCGCGATGAGCTACGTGCTGTTCGTCGCCATCGTGATCCTGTCCTACCTCCAGTTCCGCCTGCTCAGGACGGAGAAGTGATGACGGTCCTCACCGAGCGGTCCGGCACGCGCCGCGCCGCGCCGCGTCCCTCCCCGACGCGCGGGTCCGCCCCGCGCCGCTTCACCCCGCGCGCGATCCTGCTCAACGTCGTGCTCCTGCTGGGCCTGACGACCTCGCTCGGGCCGCTGGTGTGGATGGTGGTCTCGTCGGTCAAGCCCGAGGGCGAGATCCGGCAGTTCCCGCCCACCCTGTTCCCCGAGCAGCCCACGTGGGACAACTACACCGAGCTCTTCGCGTCGCTCGACTTCCCGCGGTTCTTCGCCAACTCGGTGATCGTGGCGCTGGTCGTCACCGTCGGGTCCGTCCTGTTCAGCGCCATGGTCGGCTACGCCCTGGCCAAGCTCGACTTCCCCGGCCGCCGCGCCCTGTTCCTGCTGATCATGGGCACCCTCATGGTCCCCGGCATGGTCACGTTCGTGCCGCTGTTCGTGCTCGTGGCCAACCTGGACCTCATCAACACCTACGCGGCCCTCATCCTGCCGTTCCTGGCGGCTCCGTTCGGCGTGTTCCTGATGCGGCAGTTCATGCTCGACATCCCGGACGAGCTGCTCGACGCCGCCCGCGTCGACGGCGCCGGCGAGTTCCGGACGTTCTTCGCCGTCGTCCTCCCGCAGACCAAGCCCGCGCTGGCGACGCTCGGCATCCTGACGTTCCTCGGGTCCTGGAACAACTTCCTGTGGCCCCTGGTCGCCGTGCAGTCGGCCGACAAGTACACGCTGCCCGTGGCGCTGGCCCTGTACTCCACGGGGCAGAACACCGTGCAGTACGGCCTGCTCGTGGCGGGCGCGACCGTCATCGTGCTGCCCATCCTCATCGTCTTCCTGGCCCTGCAGCGGCACATCGTGCAGGGCATCTCGACCACCGGCCTGAAGTAGGAGTTCTTCCGTGACCGAACTGATCACGCTGCCCACCGCGCCCACGTTCCTGTGGGGCGCCTCCACCGCCGCGCACCAGATCGAGGGCGGCAACACCAACAGCGACTGGTGGGCCAAGGAGCACGTCGCCGGGTCGCTGTGCGCGGAGAGCTCGGGTGACGCCGTCGACAGCTACCACCGCTACGGCGAGGACATCGCGCTGCTGGCTGACGCCGGCCTGAACGCGTACCGCTTCTCGATCGAGTGGGCGCGCATCGAGCCGGCGCAGGGCGAGTTCTCGCGGGCGCAGCTCGACCACTACCGGCGGATGATCGACACCTGCCTGGCGGCGGGCGTCACGCCGATGGTCACGCTGATGCACTTCACGCTGCCGCGGTGGTTCGCCGAGCGCGGCGGCTGGTTCGCGCCCGACGCCGTCGACCTGTTCAGCCGCTACGTCGAGACGGCCAGCCAGATCCTGGGCGACGTCCGCCACGTGGTGACCATCAACGAGCCCAACATCACCTCGATGATGCTCGGCGCGAGCCGGCGCACCAACCTGGACGCCGCCGGGCTCGCCGCCCCGGACGAGGCCGCCTCCGAGATCCAGGCGACGGCCCACCGCCGCGCCGTCGACATCCTGCACGGCCTGGGCCACGTGCAGGCCGGGTGGACCATCGCCAACCAGGTGTTCCAGGCCGCTCCGGGCGCGGAGGAGGCACGCGACGCGTACGCCTACCCGCGCGAGGACTTCTTCCTGGAGGTCGCGCGCGGCGACGACTTCGTGGGCGTGCAGAGCTACCTGCGCACCATCATCGGGGCGGACGGCGAGCCCATCCCCTTCGGCGACGACGTCGAGAAGACGCTGACCGGCTGGGAGTACTACCCGCAGGCGCTCGGCGAGGCGCTGGAGTACACCCACAAGATCACCGGCGGCGTGCCGATGATCGTCACCGAGAACGGCATGGCCACCGCCGACGACGCCCGCCGCATCGACTACACGACCGGCGCCCTGCAGGGCATGGCCCGCGCGATGTCCGCCGGCTGCCGGGTCGACGGCTACCTGCACTGGTCGCTGCTCGACAACTACGAGTGGATGAGCGGCTTCCGGCCCACGTTCGGGCTGATCGCCGTGGACCGCACCACCTTCGAGCGCACGCCCAAGCCGAGCCTCGCGTGGCTCGGCAAGGTCGCGCGGACGGGCGAGCTGCCCGCCTGACCCGTCCCGCACCGCTGGACCGCACAGCACTGCCCTGTCACCAGCACTGCCCTGTCACCACTACGACGACGTAGGAGACACATCATGAGCAGGATCCGCACCGCGGTAGCGACGGCCGCCGTCGCCGCCCTGGGGTTCGCCGCACTGCCGGCGAGCGCCACGGGGGCGACGCCGGCCCCGGCCGGCGCACAGGCCGGGAGCACCGCACAGGACCGCCGTCAGCTCCGCGCCTGGGCCGCCGACACCTGGCGCTCGTTCGAGGCCCTGGTCGACGAGGAGACGGGCCTGCCCGACGACAACATCGGCGGCGACCTGGACCCGGCCAGCCGGGGCGGCTACACGTCGCCGACCAACATCGGCGCGTACCTGTGGAGCACCGTCGTGGCGCGCGACACGGGCCTGATCGGGCGCAAGGAGGCCCGCGAGCGCCTGGCGACCACGCTGCACACCGTGGCCGGGCTGGAGAAGCACGAGCCCAGCGGCATGTTCTACAACTGGTACGACCCGGCGACGGGCGACAAGCTCCTGACGTTCCCGACGAGCGGCGACCGGATCAAGCCGTTCCTGTCGAGCGTGGACAACGGCTGGCTGGCGACGGGTCTGCTGCTGACGAGCCGCGCGGAGCCGTCGCTGGCCGACGAGGCGGACGCCGTCCGCGAGGACATGGACTTCGGCTGCTACTACGACCCGGCGCAGAACCAGATCCGGGGCGGGTTCTGGGACGTCGACCCGCAGGAGACCGCGCCCGTCGCGGGCGACTACTGCGAGATGGGCGCCGACGTCTGGTACACGGGCCACCACTACGGCGCGTTCAACACCGAGCCGCGGATCGCCTCGTACCTCGGCATCGCCGAGGGCCAGATCCCGGCGGAGCACTACTTCGGCACGTACCGGACGTTCCCCGACACGTGCGACTGGTCGTGGACCGAGACGCGGCCGGTCGGCGAGTGGGCCGAGTACCTGGGCGTTCCCGTGTTCGAGGGCGCGCTGCCGTACCGGGGCATGCGGGTGGTCCCGACCTGGGGCGGCAGCATGTTCGAGGCGCTCATGGTGCCGCTGTTCGTGCCCGAGGAGAAGTGGGGCCCGCGGTCGTGGGGCCGCAACCACCCGCTGTACGTGCAGGGGCAGATCGAGCACGGCCTGCGGGAGGCGGACTACGGGTACTGGGGCTTCTCGCCGTCGAACAACCCGGCCGGCGGGTACCGCGAGTACGGCGTGGACCAGCTCGGGATGGACGGGCCGGGCTACACGTCCGACCAGGAGCGCACGACCGTCGACCAGCCGTACGAGGGCTGCCGCGAGGGCTCGCCGGCGCCCACGGAGTACGGCGACGGCGTGGTGACGCCGCACGCGTCGTTCCTCGCGCTGCGGTACGCGCCGCGGGAGGCGATGGCCAACCTGCGGAACATCACGGCGGACTTCGACGCCTACGGCCCGGGCGGCTTCTACGACGCCGTCGCCGTGCGCAGCGGGCAGGTCTCGCAGCGCTACCTGTCGCTGGACCAGGGCATGATCATGGCAGCGCTCGGCAACGAGCTGGCCGACGACGCGATGCGCCGCTACGTCGCGCCCGGCGACCTGGAGCGCACCGTCCGGCCGCTGATGGCGATGGAGACGTTCGCCGTAGGGTGGGACAGGTGACCGACGCCGTGGACCTCGCCTCGCGCCTCGGGCGCACCGTGCTCTACCAGATCTACCCGCAGTCCTTCGCGGACGCGAACGGCGACGGGATCGGCGACCTCGCCGGGATCACCGACCGCCTGGACTACCTCGCCTGGCTCGGGGTGGACGCGATCTGGCTCAGCCCCTGCTTCGTCTCCCCGTTCGCCGACGCCGGGTACGACGTCGCCGACTTCATGACCGTCGCCCCGCGCTACGGCACGAACGAGGACATGGCGCGGCTGACGCAGGAGGCCGGGCGCCGCGGCATCTCCGTGCTGCTCGACCTCGTGGCGGGCCACACGTCGGACCAGCATCCCTGGTTCCGCGCGTCGGCCGACGACCCGGAGGACGGCCGCTTCGTGTGGAGCGACGTGCCCGCCGAGGGCTTCCAGCCCGGGCCCGGCAAGCGCGGTGGTTACTTCAAGCCCAACTTCTTCCCCGTGCAGCCGGCGCTGAACTTCGGCTACGCCCGGACGGACCCGGCCGAGCCGTGGCGGCAGCCCGTCGACGCCCCGGGGCCGCTGGCCAACCGGGCGGCGCTGCGCGAGATCATGGCGCACTGGTTCGGCCTCGGCGTGGCCGGGTTCCGCGTGGACATGGCGGCGTCCCTGGTCAAGGACGATCCCGGCCACGTGGAGACGGCCAAGCTGTGGCACGAGATGCGCGCCTGGCTGGACCGCGAGTTCCCGGGGCGCGTGATCATCAGCGAGTGGGGCGACCCGAAGGTCGCCGTCCCCGCGGGCTTCCACGCCGACTTCTTCCTCCAGTTCGGCGGGGACGACGACGGGCTGCCGCTGCGGTCGCTGTGGAACAACGGCGCGGGCACGGTGAGCCCCGGCTGGGGCGAGCTCGCGCCCTGGGCCGGAGCCGACGGGACCGGCGACGCGGCCACGTTCGTGCAGGCCTGGCAGACGGCGACGGAGGCCATCGCGGCGGCGGGCCACGGCGGCGTGGTGGGCCTGCCGACGTCGAACCACGACTTCACACGGCTCGTCGCGGGCCCGCGCGACGCCGAGCAGGCCCGGGTGGCGCACGTGCTCACGATGACCTGGCCCGCGATGCCGTCCGTGTACTACGGCGACGAGATCGGCATGCGGTACGTGCCCGGCACGCCGACCCTGGAGGGCTCGCGGCTGGGCCCGGCCTACGACCGGGCGGGCTCGCGCACGCCGATGCAGTGGGGCGACCTGCCCGCGGACCCGTACGGGCCCGGCAAGCCGGCGACGTCGACGTACCTGCCGCAGGACCCCGACCCCGACCGGCCCACGGTCGCGGCCCAGGTCGACGACGACGGCTCGCTGTTGCGCCTGGTCCGCGACCTGATCGCCCTGCGGCACGGCGACGAGCGGCTCGACGTGGCGGCACCGACCGAGGTGCTCGCCACCGGGTACCCCCTGGCGTACGTGCGCGGGGGCACGCTCGCCGTGGTGCTCAACCCGGGCCGCGCGGCCGTGCGGCTCCCGCTGGACGGCGCCGCGGGCGCGCGGCCGCTGGTCGCCCGGGGCTTCCGGGTCGAGGCGGGTGAGGGCCAGGTCAGCGAGGGCGAGGCCGGCGACGGCGGGACCGACGTCGTGCACCTGGAGGGGCACGGGTACGCGGTGCTCGACCTGGCGGCAGCCGACCACACGGTGCCCGACCACACGGTGCCCGACCGCACGGCGCCCGACCCGGCGTCCGCCGCCTAACCCAGCCCGCTCGCCGGGGCCCGGCCGCTCTCCGGGCCCCGGCGGAAGCCGCCCGGGGACGTGCCGTACTCCCGGCGGAACGCGGCCGAGAAGGCGAACTCCGTCGAATACCCGACGCGGCGGGCGATCGCGGCCAGCGGCGCGTCCGTCTCGCGCAGCAGGCTCGCCGCGCGCTCCAGACGTCGGTCCGTGAGGTAACGCATGGGCGGCCGTCCGACGGCCTCGGTGAAGCGCCGGGCGAACGCGGTGCGCGGCAGGCCCGCGGCCCGGCCGAGCCGTTCCACGCTCCACGGGAGCCCGGGGTTCTCGTGGATCTGCCGGAGCGCGGCCGCGATCGCCGGGTCGTCGGTCACCGGGCGGCCGGCCACGTCGTGCTCCTCGTGCCACTGCCGCAGCACGTGGACGAGCACCAGGTCCAGCAGCGCCGGCAGCGTCGCGTCGTCACCCGCCGGGCTGGCGGACACCTCCGCGCGCAGCAGGTCGGTCAGCGCAACCAGCCGCCGGCTGCGGTGGTCGTCCGGCGACACGACGACGAGATCGGGCAGCGCCCGCAGGTACTGCGGGACCGCGCCGTGGTCCAGCCGGTAGGCGCCGCACAGGAACTCGAAGGCGGCCGGACCGGGCTCCGGCGGGAACGGGCCCAGCACGACGGGCGTCAGGTCCCGCAGCAGGGCGGGGACCGGGCTGAGCCCGTGCGCGGCACCGGAGGACGTGAGCACCACGTCGCCCGGCCGCAGCTCGATCGGGTCGTCGTGCTCGGTGATCAGCCAGCAGGTGCCGGCAAGGACGATGTGGAACCCGCTGCCCTCGAAGGCGGGGAAGCTGACGCCGCGCCGGTTGGTCTGCCGGATCATCCGCGCGCCCGGGTGGCCCACGCGCACGGAACGGATCATCTCGCCGACCAGGTCCATGCCGAGATGCTAACGCCGTGGCCGCGGCGCACGGTCGCGTATGGACCCGGGCGTCTCACGTATGGCCCTCCCGCCCGCCGGTTGCTGGGATCGGTACCGTGAACGACGACACCACGAAGAACGGGCTCCTCGCGGCCCTGCGGGACCAGGCCGAGAAGACCGAGCAGGACGAACGCCCGACCCCGGAGAGCCTGGCCGCCCTGCGCGCCCTCGGCGTCCTCGCGCTGCGGACGCCGCGCGCCCATGGCGGCACCGAGGCGGACGCCGTGACGATCGCGCGCCGGCTGGCCGCCGTCGGACGGGCCTGCCCGTCGTCGGCCTGGGTGGCCGGGACGAGCCTGACCGCGAAGAACCTCGCCGGCCACGCCTACCCCGACGCCACGGCCGCGGAGCTGTTCGCCGACCCCGACGCGCTGTTCTGCGGGTCGGGGCTCCCCGGTGGGCGCGGCGAGCGCGTGCCGGGCGGCGTGCGCGTCACCGGGAGCTGGCCGAACGTCTCGGGCTGCGAGGACGCCGGGTGGGCCAGCCTGGGGGTGCTGGTCGACGGCTCGATGTCCTTCGTCGTCGTACCGACCGCCGAGCTGACCGTCGAGCGGACCTGGCACATGGCGGGCATGCGGGGCACCGGGAGCCACACGCTCGTCGCGCGGGACCTGCTCGTGCCCGACGGGCGGCTGGCCGCGGCGAGCCCGTTCGGCCCCGGCGACCGGCTGCTGTACGGGATCGCGGTGCTCGCTCCCGTGGTCGGTGCGGCGCAGGGCGCGCTCGACGCGACGACCGAGATGTTCGCCTCGGACCGCAGGCCGTTCATGTCCGCCCACTCCCGGATGGGCGAGTCGGCGGGGGCCCGGCACTGGCTGGCGGAGGCGGCGCACCTGGTGCACCGCGCAGAGAACACCATGGTCGCCGTCGCCGCGCGGGTGGACACGGGCGTGCTGTCCGACCGGGACGGCCACCAGCAGCGCCTCGACCTCGCGGACGCCGCACGCGACTGCCGGGCCGCGGTCGAGCTGATGCTGGACCTGCACGGGGCGAGCGGGTTCCGCACCGGCAACCGGCTCCAGCAGCTCTGGCGGGACATCGCCGTAGGCAGCCGGCACCCGCACCTGAACCCCTACCTCGCCACCGAGGACCTGGGCGCGGCGCTTGTCGCACCGCTCGCGGGCTAGGCGGACGGGGCCCGGATTCCCCCGCCCGGCGGGTTAGCCTTGGCCCCGTGGAACTGATCCGGA
Organism: Promicromonospora sp. NPDC060204; assembly: GCF_042728455.1. Classification (NCBI taxonomy): domain Bacteria; kingdom Bacillati; phylum Actinomycetota; class Actinomycetes; order Micrococcales; family Promicromonosporaceae; genus Promicromonospora; species Promicromonospora sp. NPDC060204. The sequence continues at coordinate 12,605 of NZ_JBHWZO010000072.1, read as the reverse complement.
AGGGCAAGGTTCGCGAGGTCTACGCGGACGGCGACGATGTGATCCTGGTGGCCTCCGACCGCGTGTCGGTGTACGACGTCGTGCTGCCCACGGCCGTACCCGACAAGGGCGCGATCCTGACCCAGCTCTCGCTGTGGTGGTTCCGCCAGTTCGCCGACCTGGTGCCCAACCACGTGATCAGCGAGGACGTGCCCGCGGAGTGGGCCGGCCGCGCGATCCGCTGCAAGAAGCTGGACATCGTGCCGGTCGAGTGCATCGCGCGCGGCTACCTCGCGGGCGGCGGCCTGGACAGCTACAACGCGACCGGCAGCGTGTCCGGCGTGGCGTTCCCGCCGGGCCTGGTCGAGGCCGACCGCCTGCCGGAGCCGGTGTTCACGCCGTCCACCAAGGCGGACGAGGGGCACGACGAGTACATCTCCGTCGAGGAGATCGCGAAGGACCTCGGCACCGAGACGACGGACCGGCTGCGGGAGCTGACGCTCGCGATCTACGACCGCGGCGCCGAGATCGCGCGCGAGCGCGGCGTCATCATCGCCGACACGAAGCTGGAGTTCGGGTTCGACGCCGACGGCGTCCTGACCCTCGCCGACGAGGTGCTCACCCCGGACTCCTCGCGCTTCTGGAAGGCGAGCGAGTACGAGCCCGGCCGCGGCCAGTGGTCCTACGACAAGCAGTTCGTGCGGGACTGGTCCTCGACCCTGACCGGCTGGGACCGCACCTACCCGGGCCCCGAGATCCCGGACGACGTGGTCAAGGAGACTCGCGCGCGCTACGTCGAGATCTACGAGCAGCTCACGGGCGAACGCTGGTCCTGACGGGCCGCTGGGCAAGCTGCACACGCGTCATCATGCCTGTCTCGGACACCTCCGCCTCGCTACCAGGCCCCCTTGTACACGTCCCTACGGTTGCCGATCTTGATGACAGTGACGACCACCTTGTCGTCGTCGATCTCGTAGATCACCCGGTGGTCACCGACCCGGATCCGATACTCGTCCCTGCCCGACAGCTTGGTTGCCCCGTGAGGTCGCGGGTCGTCCTCCAGCCTGCGGATCGCACTGCTGACGCGGTCCGCATCCTGTCTCTCCAGCTTGCGCAGCTCACGCGCAGCGGCGTTCGTCACCTCGACCCTGTACCGGCCCATCAGGCGTCCTGGTCTCGTGCCAGTTCGTCGAGGCTGAAACGCTGCCCGTCGTCGGGGTCACGCTCGGCGGCCCACTTCTCCTCGGCAGCCAGCTCCAAGCGTTCGAGAATCCGAGCGTCGTCGGGGTCGATGAGGACCGCGACGACCTCGCCGTCGCGGACGACCCCGACCCTCAGATGCTCCGTACTGACACGCGTCAGCAAGTCGGCGGCCCCGGCACCGAGGTCGGACTCGTTGACGGTCTCGTCCAGGTCGAGGTCTGTGTTCATGTGCTCATGCTTGCCGCACCGGTGGACAGCGCGCCATCCGGACGACCTACCTGGTCCGATTCGTGGCTCCTTCCTGGGCCCACGAACGAGGCCGTACAGGGGCCTTCCCCGCCCGACGGCGCGGCTCGAACAAGCGTGTCAGTGTCTCCCGCTAGCCTCGGCCCCGTGAGCACCGCGGCATCCGTCCAGCAGTCGGCCTACCAGGCGACGTTCGAGGAGCTCGGCACGCCGCTGCGTGACGTGACCTTCGTCGTCGTGGACCTGGAGACCACGGGGACCAACGCCAAAGAGGGCGGCATCACCGAGATCGGCGCGGTCAAGGTGCGCGGCGGCGAAGTGCTGGGCGAGTTCCAGTCGCTGGTCAACCCGGGGCAGCCGGTCCCGGCGTTCGTCGCCCGGCTGACCGGCATCACGAACGCCATGGTCGCCACGGCGCCGGACATCGCGCTGGTGCTGCCGAGCTTCCTGGAGTTCGCGCACGACACGGTGCTGGTGGCGCACAACGCGCCGTTCGACATCGGCTTCCTCAAGGCGATGTGCACCCGGCTGGACTATCCGTGGCCCGGGTTCACCGTCGTGGACACGGTGCCGCTGGCCCGCCGCCTGGTCACGCGGGACGAGGCGCCCAACCACAAGCTGTCCACGCTGGCCAACCTCTTCCACGCCACCGTGTCCCCCGACCACCGGGCGCTGGCCGACGCGCGCGCGACCGTCGACGTGCTGCACGCGCTCTTCGAGCGCCTTGCGCCGATGGGCGTCACGCACCTGGAGGACCTTGCCACGGCGGCCGACCCGGTGCCGCCCGAGGTGCGCCGCAAGCGGCACCTGGCCGACGGCCTGCCCGAGTCGCCCGGCGTCTACCTCTTCCGCGGCCCGGACGACGAGGTGCTGTACGTCGGTACGTCGGTCAACATCCGCAAGCGGGTGCGCTCGTACTTCACCGCCGCGGAGAAGCGCAAGCGGATCACCGAGATGGTGCGCATCGCCGAGCGGGTCACGCCCGTCGCCTGCGCCACGCCGCTGGAGGCCCAGGTGCGGGAGCTGCGGCTGATCACCGAGCACGCGCCCCGCTACAACCGGCGGTCCAAGTTCCCGGAGCGGCACTCGTGGGTGCGCCTGACCGACGAGGCCTACCCGCGCCTGTCGGTCGTGGGCGGCGTCGTGGCGGGCGCGGCGCACATCGGCCCGTTCGGGTCCCGGCGCACCGCGCAGGAGGCCGTGCACGCCCTGCACGACGCCCTGAACCTGCGGCAGTGCACCGCCCGCATCCCGCTCGTCTCCAAGCGCCCCGGCAGCCCGTGCGCGCTGGCGGGGATGGGCCGCTGCTCCGCCCCGTGCGTGGCCACGGAGGCGCCCGACGCGTCCTACGCCGACGTGGCCGACGCCGCGCGCGCCGCCCTCACCGGCGACCCCGCCCCGGTCGTGCGGGCCCTCTCCGACCGGATCGCGACGCTCGCCCACCAGGAACGGTACGAGGAGGCGGGCGAGGTCACCCGGCGCCTGCGCGCGTTCGTGCAGGGCGCGCACCGCGCCCAGCGGCTCGGGCCGCTCGCCGCCTGCGCCGAGCTGGTCGCCGCCCGCCCGTCGGGCATCGGCGACGCCCCGGGCAAGCCCGGCGGCTGGGAGATCGTGGTGATCAAGCACGGCCGGCTCGCCGCGACCGACGTGTCGGCGGCGGGCGCCAGCCCGCTCCCCCTCGTGGACGCCCTGCGCACGACGGCGGAGCACGTCGAGCCGCCCGTCGCCCCGGCCCCGGCCGCGCACCCCGAGGAGACCGACCTGCTGCTCGCCTGGCTCGACTCCCCCGGCGTCCGGCTGGTCCACGTCAGCGACACCTGGGCGTGCCCGGTGCGCGCGGCGGGGGCGCACGCCGACCTGACCTGGGCCTCGGAGCGGGTGCGGACGGAGATCGCCACGGACTCCGCGGGCGAGGGCTCAGGTGACGACGGCTCTGCCGCAGCGGACGAGGTCGCGGACGACGCCGCCGTCGTCCCGGGACCCGAGAACCCACGGCACGTGGATACGATGACGGCATGCTGACCGCGATCGTCCTCATCGACGCCGAGACGTCCCGCATTCCCGAGGTCGCGCAGGAGGTCGCGAACATCGATGGTGTGAGCGAGGTCTTCTCCGTGACCGGCAAGACCGACCTCGTGGCGATCGTGCGCGTGCCCGAGCACGAACAGCTCGCCGGCGTCGTCTCCGACACGGTGAACAAGGTGCCGGGCGTGCAGAACACCGAGACGCTCATCGCCTTCCGCGCGTTCTCCAAGGCGGACCTGGAGCAGGCCTTCGCCCTGGGGCTCGACGACTAGCTCGGCACCGCCACGGCGGCTCGGCCACCGCGGCTCGGCTACCGCGGCTCGGCTACCGCGGAGCCTCGCCCCGTCCGGCGTCGCCCCGTCCCGTGTCGCCCCGCCCCGCGGCACCCTCTCCGGAGGTCCGCGGCCCGGCAGCGCGCGGACCGGACGTGCCCTGCCCGCCGCCGGACCCGGAGCCGGACCCCAGAGCAGCCGGGGTCCTGGCCTCGATCTCGTCGTGCTCGCCGTGCGAGTGGGCGGCCGCGAGCTCTGCGGGCGTGGCCGGCTCCACGCGGTCCTCGTAGAAGAACTCGGACAGCCGCTGCCAACGCCGGTCGGACCGGTAGCCCCCGCGCTTGACCCCGCGAGCGTCCGTCGCGGGTTTGATCTCGAGGGGCTTCGGGGAGGAGTGCTGGGTGCGCAGCCACACCTCCTGCGGGTCCAGCGGGGTGTGCACCTCGACGTACTCACCGTTGGCGAAGCGCACGATGCGGCCGGACTCGTGCCCGTGCAGCACCAGCTCGCGGTCCTTGCGCTGCAGCCCGAGACACACCCGTTTCGTCACGAAGAACGCGAACACGGGCCCCACGAACAGGAGCACGCGCAGCGTCCAGGTGATCGCGAAGATGCTCAGCGAGAAGTGCGTGGCGATGATGTCGTTCGTCGCCGCCAGGGCGCACACCAGGAACGCGACGAACAGCGCGACGCCGATGCCGGTCCGCACCGGCCGGTTGCGCGGCCGGTCCAGCACGTGGTGCTCGCGATGGTCCCCGGTCACGCGGGCCTCGAGGAACGGCCACGCGAAGAGCAGCGTGAACAGGATGCCCGGCACCACGACCGCCGGGATCAGGATGTTCATGCTCAGCGTGTAGCCGCCGATGACCCACTCCCAGCCCGGTCCCGGCATCAGGCGTAGGGCGCCGTCGACGAAGAGGATGTACCAGTCGGGCTGCGTGCCGGCCGAGACCGGCGCCGGGTCGTACGGGCCGTAGTTCCAGATGTTGTTGATCGCCATGGTGGCGCCCATGAGGGTCAGCACGCCCGCGATGATGAAGAAGTTGCCCGTCATCTTGGCCACGTAGACCGGCAGGGCCGGGTAGCCGACGACGTTCTTGTCGGTGCGGCCGCCGCCCGGGTACTGGGTGTGCTTCTGCAGCACCATGAGGAACAGGTGCAGCGCGATCAGCGCGATCAGGATCCCGGGGATCACGAAGATGTGCAGGGTGAACAGCCGCGGGATGATGTGGTCGCCCGGGAACTCGCCGCCGAAGACGAGGAAGGACAGGTACGCGCCGATCAGCGGGATCGACTTGACCACGCCGTCGATGATGCGCAGGCCGTTGCCGCTCAGCACGTCGTCGGGCAGCGAGTAGCCGGTGAAGCCCGCCGCCAGGGCCAGGATCAGCATCGTCAGGCCGACGATCCAGTTGATCTCGCGCGGCTTGCGGAACGCGCCGGTGAAGAAGATCCGGAACATGTGCAGCACGATCGAGCCGATGAAGATCAGGGCCGACCAGTGGTGGATCTGCCGCATCAGCAGACCACCGCGCACCTCGAACGACATGTCCACGGTGGAGTTGAACGCCGCCGACATCAGCTGGCCCTGCATCGACGGCGGGTAGTCGCCCTCGAAGTGCACCAGCGCCATCGACGGCTCGAAGAACATCGTCAGGAAGAACCCGGACGCGATGAGCACGACGAACGAGAACAGGGCGATCTCGCCGAGCATGAAGGACCAGTGGTCCGGGAAGACCTTGCGCGCCAGCTCCTTGACCAGCACCCCGATGGTGGTGCGCTGGTCAAGGTAGTCGGCTGCCTTGCCGACGGCACTCGGACGCTGCTTCGTTGCCACGTCATCACCCCTGAGTTCGGCGGCGCGGGCCCTACCGTTGACCTCCAGTAGACACCGTGCCGGGCTTTGCTTCCACCCTCGGCGACGAATCGGGGCACCGGAACGTGACATGACAGATCCGGCGCACCCCGGGGAGAGACCCCCCAGGGGTGCGCCGGATCTGTGGTCAGGCGGTCAGGCCGAGGCGACGACGAGACCCGCGGTCTGCGTCTTCGCCCGCGCCAGGCGCTCGGAGACGTTGCTCCACGACACCAGGTTCCACCAGGCCTTGATGTAGTCCGGGCGGACGTTCAGGTAGTCGATGTAGTAGGCGTGCTCCCAGCAGTCCAGCATGAGGACCGGGGTGAGCGCGAAGGGGATGTTGCCCTGCTGGTCGAACAGCTGCACGACGACCAGCTTCTGGCCCACGGAGTCCCAGGCCAGGACGGCCCAGCCGGAACCCTGGACGCCGGCGGCGACGGCGGTGAAGTGCGCCTTGAACTTCTCGAACGAGCCGAAGTGCTCGTCGATCGCCGTGGCGATGTCGCCGGTCGGCTCTCCGCCGGCCTCCGGTGCCATGTTCGTCCAGAAGATCGAGTGGTTGATGTGACCACCGAGGTTGAACGCGAGGTCCTTCTCGATCTTGTTGACGTTCGCCAGGTTGCCCGTCTCGCGGGCCTCCTCGAGCTGCTCCAGGGCAGTGTTGGCACCCTTGACGTACGTCGCGTGGTGCTTGGAGTGGTGCAGCTCCATGATCTTGCCCGAGATGTGCGGCTCGAGCGCGGCGTAGTCGTAGGTCAGGTCAGGGAGCGTGTAAACAGCCATTGCTGAGGTACCTCCAGGATCGGTCCGCACACCGGACGGTGCGCAGGGTGGGACGCCGTCCTGGTCGTGCGCCGAGGTGGTGCCCGCCGGGACGGCAATGGCCCGTGTCCCCGGCCGCAGATGCGGACCAGGAGACACAGGCCATCGCTTGGTGTCGCAGGTCGCTCAGTGCTCCCGCGAGGTGGTTCCGACGCCGGCCTCGACGGCCTGGCGCTCGGAGCCGGACAGCTCGTCGTGCTCGCCGTGCGAGTGCGCGGCGGCCACCTCGGCCGGGGTCACGGGCGAGACGCGGTCCTCGTAGAAGAACCGGGACAGGCCCTGCCAGCGCTTGTCGGCGCCGTAGCCCTTGCGCTTCACGCCGCGGGCGTCGGTCTTCGGGGCGATGGCCAGCGGGCCGGGCGCCTCGTAGTTGACGCGCAGCCAGCGCTCCTGCTCGTCGAGCGGCGTGTGGACCTCGATGTACTCGCCGTTGGCGAAGCGCACGATGCGGCCCGACTCGTGGCCGTGCAGCACCAGCTCGCGGTCCTTGCGCTGCAGCCCGAGGCAGATGCGCTTGGTGACGAAGTACGCGAACACCGGCCCCACGAAGAACAGGACGCGGAACACCCAGGTGATCGCGTTGATAGACAGCGCGAAGTGCGTGGCGATGAGGTCGTTCGACCCGGCCAGGGCCAGGATGATGAACGCCGTCAGGAACGCGACGCCCAGGCCGGTGCGCGCCGGCTTGTTGCGCGGGCGGTCCAGCACGTGGTGCTCGCGGTCGTCGCCCGTCACCCGTGCCTCGAGGAACGGGTACACGATGAGGAACGTGAACAGCAGACCCGGGATGACCACGGCAGGGATCAGCACGTTCAACGGCAGCGTGTAGCCGAAGATGATCCACTCCGTGCCCTGGCCCGGCATCAGTCGCAGCGAGCCCTCCAGGAACAGCATGTACCAGTCCGGCTGAGCACCCGCGGACACCGGCGACGGGTCGAACGGCCCGTAGTTCCACACGTTGTTGATCGACATCGTGGCACCCATGAGAGCCAGCACGCCGAAGACCATGAAGAAGTTGCCGGTCATCTTGGCGACGTACACCGGCAGGGCCGGGTAGCCGACGACGTTCTTGTCGGTGCGGCCGCCGCCCGGGTACTGGGTGTGCTTCTGCAGCACCATCAGGAACAGGTGCAGCGCGATCAGCGCCAGCAGGATGCCCGGCACCACGAAGATGTGCAGCGTGAACAGGCGCGGCACGATGTGGTGGCCCGGGAACTCGCCGCCGAAGATCATGTACGACATGAACGAGCCGATCAGCGGGATCGACTTGACCACGCCGTCGGTGATGCGCAGGCCGTTGCCGGAGAGCACGTCGTCGGGCAGCGAGTAGCCGGTGAAGCCGGCTGCCAGGCCCAGGATCATGAGCAGGATGCCGACGATCCAGTTGATCTCGCGCGGCTTGCGGAACGCGCCGGTGAAGAAGACGCGCATCATGTGCACCACGATCGAGGCCATGAAGATCAGGGCCGACCAGTGGTGGATCTGCCGCATGAGCAGACCACCGCGCACCTCGAACGACATGTCGAGGGTCGAGGCGAACGCGACGGACATGAGCTGACCGTGCATGGTCGCGGGGTGCTCACCCTCGTACGTGGTGAGCGCCATCGACGGCTCGAAGAACATCGTCAGGAAGAAGCCCGAGATGATCAGCACGACGAACGAGAACAGCGCGATCTCGCCGAGCATGAAGGACCAGTGGTCCGGGAAGACCTTGCGCGCGAACTCCTTGACGGCGACGCCGATGGAGGTGCGCTGGTCGAGGTAGTCCGCGGCCTTGCCGACGGTCGTCGTCGGCTTGGCCGGTGCCTCGGGCTTGGTGTCGTGGGTCGCGGTGCTCACTTCAGGCGCTCCCAGAAGCTCGGGCCGATGGGCTCGGCGAAGTCGTCCTGCGCGATGAGGTAACCCTCGTCGTCGACCGTGATCGGCAGCTGCGGCAGCCGGCGGTTGGCCGGGCCGAAGACGACCTTCGCGCTGTCCGCGATGTCGAACGTCGACTGGTGGCAGGGGCACAGGAGGTGGTGGGTCTGCTGCTCGTACAGGGCCACCGGGCAGCCCACGTGCGTGCAGATCTTCGAGTAGGCGACGATTCCCTCGTGCGACCAGGTCTCGCCCTCGGGCGACTGGTCCGTGCGGAGGTCCTCCGGGTTGAGGCGGACCATCAGGACCACGGCCTTGGACTTCTCGTTGATCCACTCGTGCGTGGAGCGGAACTCCTCGGTGGTCTCCGGGACCACGTGGAAGACGGAGCCGACGGTGACGTCGGCGGCCTTGATCGGCCGGCCCGAGGGGTCGATCGCCAGGCGCGTGCCGTTCTTCCAGATCGTGTGCTTGAACTTGGAGACGTTCCAGTCACCACCCACGGAGCCGATCAGCGGCACCGCGATGGCCAGCGGGAACAGCGCCAGGGCACCGAAGAAGGCGCCCTTGAGCACGCCGCGGCGTCCGACGACGCCCGAGTCGGCGAGACCCTCGTTCAGGTCCTGGACCGCGATGGCGCGGTCCTCGTCGTTCGTCGCGAGCGAGTGCCGCTCCTGGACCATCTCCTTGTCGCCCATGAGCGCCTTGGCCCAGTGGATGCCGGCGATGCCGATGCCGAGCAGCGACACCGCGAGGCCGAGGCCGAGCAGCAGGGTCGACAGGCGGACGCCCGAGGTCGTGCCGTCCGGCGGGACCATCACGTAGGCGACGATCGAGCCGACCGTGCCCAGGATCGACAGGACGAACAGGATGGTGACGGTCCGCTCGGCGCGCTTGGCGGCGCGCGGGTCGGTGTCCGTCAGGCGGTGCTTGTGCTCCGGTACGCCCGGGTCCGGGAACCGCTCCGGGTGCCCGACGGCGGTACCCGCCTCAGGGGTGACCGTCACCTCGTGCGAGGTGTCGGCGGGGGTGTTCTGGTTCTCGCTCACGAGGACTTCGCTCCGATCCACACTGCGGCGCCGATGAGCAGGCCGAGGCCGATCACGAAGGCCCAGAGACCTTCGGACACCGGTCCGAGGGCGCCGAGCGCGTTACCGCCGGCCGAACCCTCGCGCTGCTCGACGAGGAACGACACGATGTCGCGCTTCTCGTCCGGCGTGATGTTCGCGTCGTTGAACACCGGCATCGACTGCGGGCCGGTGAGCATCGCCTGGTAGATGTTCCGCTCCGACGTCTCCCAGAGGGCGGGTGCGAACTTGCCCTCCGAGAGTGCGCCGCCGGCGCCCACGGCGTTGTGGCACATGGCGCAGTTGGTGCGGAAGAGGGCCATGCCGTTCGAGGGGTCACCCTTGGTGGGGTCGACCTGCTCGTCGGTCGGGATGGCGGGACCGGCGCCCAGCGAGGCGACGTACCCGGCCAGCGCCGCGGTCTGCTCTGCGTCGAACTGCGGCGGCTTGGCCTCGGCCTGCGGGCCGTTCATCTGCATCGGCATGCGGCCGGTCGACACCTGGAAGTCGACGGCGGCAGCGCCGACGCCCACCAGGGACGGCACGCCGTCGGTGCCCTCGGCGTTCGCGCCGTGGCACGTCGCGCAGTTGGCCTGGAACAGCTTCTTACCGGTCTCGATGTCCGCGGTGCTGACGGTCTCGGCCTTAGCCGTGCTCGGAGCCAGGGCGGCGTAGACGCCGCCCGTGGTCAGCAGCGCCAGCAGCAGGAGAACGACCGGCGCCAGCCGGTGATGCCTGCGGGCGGCGAGTGCCTTCACGAAAATTTCCTCGTCTCGCTGTGAGTGTTGAGCTTCTCTGTTATCAACCTATGCCACCGCACGTGGCACTGAGGCGCGGCTGCCCGGGGGCGACCGCGCGCCCGGTCAGCGCAGCAGGTAGATCACCGCGAAGAGCGCGATCCACACCACGTCGACGAAGTGCCAGTAGTAGGACGTGACAATCGTGGTGGTGGCCTCGTGGTGACCGAAGCGCTTGGCGGCGAAGGACCGGCCGAGCACGAAGAGGAAGGCGATCAGACCGCCGGTCACGTGCAGGCCGTGGAAGCCGGTGGTCATGTAGAAGACCGACCCGTACGCGCTGGACGAGATGGTCAGGCCCTCGTGCACCAGCTCGGTGTACTCGAAGATCTGGCCGCCGATGAAGAAGGCGCCCATGAGGTAGGTCATGGTCAGCCACTCGTGCATGCCCCAGGTCCAGAACTGGAAGAGCTTCCCGGAGCGCGACGGCTTGAACTGCTCAGCCTTGAAGACCGCCCACTGGCAGGTGAACGAGGACAGCACCAGGACGATCGTGTTGATCGTGGAGAAGGTGATGTTCAGCTTGTCCGCCTGTAGCGCCCACTCCTCGGCCGGCATGGTCTGCCGGACGGTGAAGTACATCGCGAAGAGCGCTGCGAAGAACATGAGCTCGCTCGCGAGCCAGACGATCGTCCCGACCGAGACCGGGTTCGGACGATTGACTGTCACGTGCTGGTGCGTGGGGGTGGCTGCAGCCGTTGCGGTCGACACGACAGCCATTATGGCCGACGTTCGGGTGTCCCGAACGCCGAACCGTCACAGACGCTCGCGTCGAATCTCACAAAGTCCTTTCAACGTCCTACGTGGGCCGTCTCTTGCTGACGCGATTGAACAGAGTGCCATGAAAAGGGAGCGGACAAATCTGCCGCCAGGGCGGGGTCTGTGCCACGATCGACGCATGACCGGCATGACGACGGATGTGACCAGCGCAGGCACGAGCGGTACGCCCTCCCCCAGCGCGACGTCGAGCCCGCGAGTCCTCCTGTACAGCGACGACCGCACGGTGCGCGAGCAGGTACGCCTCGCCGTGGGCCCGCGCCTGCACGCGGGCGAGCCCGACATCGTGTGGGCCGAGGCCGCCACCGCGGCCGCCGTGGTGGACAAGGCCGACAACGAGACGTGGGACCTGCTCGTCCTCGACGGAGAGGCCGACCAGGCCGGCGGCATGGGGCTGTGCCGCCAGCTCAAGAACGAGATCTACGAGTGCCCCCCGGTGCTGGTCCTCACGGGCCGCCCGGCGGACGCCTGGCTCGCGACCTGGTCGCTGGCCGACGGCGTGGTGGCGCGTCCGCTCGACGCCATCAAGGTCCAGGAGGCAGTCGCGCGCCTGCTCGCCCCCTCGCCGGCGGGTACCGCGTGAACCTCGAGGCACCCACGTGGTCCGGCCTGCTCGCCGGGCTGATGACCGGCACCGACCTGAGCCAGCAGGAGGCCCGCTGGGCCATGGACCGGGTGATGACCGGTGAGGTCTCACCCGTCCAGCTCGCCGGCTTCCTCGTGGCGCTGCGCGCCAAGGGCGAGACCGTCGAGGAGCTCGCGGGCCTGACCGAGTCCATGGTCGAGCACGCGGTGCGCATCGACGTGCCCGGGCCGTCGGTGGACATCGTCGGGACCGGCGGCGACCGTGCGCACACCGTGAACATCTCCACGATGGCGTCCGTGGTCATCGCGGGCGCCGGCCTGCGGGTCGTGAAGCACGGCAACCGGGCGGCGTCGTCGTCGTCGGGCAGCGCGGACGTGCTGGAGGAGCTCGGCATCCGCCTGGACCACCCGCCCGAGCGGGTCGCGCAGATCGCGCGCGAGGCGGGCATCACCTTCTGCTTCGCCGCGGCGTTCCACCCGTCCATGCGCCACGCGGGCGTGACCCGCAAGGAGCTCGGCGTGCCCACGGCCTTCAACTTCCTGGGCCCGCTCACCAACCCGGCCCAGCCGCGCGCGGCCGCCGTCGGCTGCGCCGACGCGCGGATGGCGCCGCTGATGGCGGGCGTCTTCGCCGAGCGGGGCAAGTCCGCACTGGTCTTCCGCGGGGACGAGGGGCTGGACGAGCTCGCCGCGACGGCGGGCGCCACCGTGTGGGAGGTGTCCGGGGGCACGGTCACCGAGCACCGCATCGACCCCGTCGACGACCTCGGGCTGACGCGCATCAAGGTCGAGGACCTGCGCGGCCACGACGCGGCCTACAACGCGGGCGTCGCCCGGGCGGTGCTGGCGGGCGAGGCCGGCCCGGTCCGCGAGACCGTTCTGCTCAACGCGGCCTCGGGCCTCGTCGCCGACGGCACGCTGCCCGGTACGGGCTCCGGGACGCTCGTGGAGCGCCTCACCGCCGGCATCGGCCTCGCGGCCCAGGCCGTGGACTCCGGGGCGGCGCAGGCCACCCTGGACCGCTGGATCGCCGCCAGCCGCTAGACAAGAGCGGCCGGCCGCTGAGCAAGCGGCCAACCGCTGGGCAAGCGCGGTGTACCCGTGCGGCACGCCGCAC
>NZ_JBHWZO010000071.1:0-25641 GCF_042728455.1 Promicromonospora sp. NPDC060204 | reverse complement strand
GCCGAGGAGGCCGCGCGCCTGTCGGCCCAGCGGCCGGAGGACGCGCAGGTGACCGTCCTGGCGCCGCGCGAGACCAAGGGCCTGGAGTTCGACGCCGTGGTGCTGGTGGAGCCGGCCGCGATCGCCGAGGGCGCCGGCGGGACCAGCGACCTGTACGTGGCGATGACCCGCCCCACGCAGCGCCTCGTCGTGGTGCACGCGCGCGACCTGCCCGAAGGGTTCTGACCCGCGCCTGCCGCGGAGGACCCGACGCCTGCCCGCCGCCGGCCCGCGTCCCACCTGCCGTCCCAGCAGGCGGGACGTGGGCCCGATCCGTTTGTCGCTACCGCACCCCCTGGCGCACCATGGGTGCGTGCAGCGAGCCCTTCTCCTCGAGAACGTCCACCCCACCTCCGTCCCGATCCTCGAGTCGGCCGGGTACGAGGTCGACTACCGCAAGGGAGCGCTCGACGAGGACGAGCTCATCGCGGCGCTCGATGGCGTCCAGCTCCTCGGCATCCGGTCCAAGACCGAGGTGACGGCGCGCGTGCTGGCCGAGTCCGACAGCCTGGTCGGCGTCGGCGCCTTCAGCATCGGCACCAACCAGATCAACCTGACGGCGGCCGCCCACCGCGGCGTCGCGGTGTTCAACGCACCGTTCTCCAACACCCGCTCCGTGGTGGAGCTGGCGATCGCGGAGATCATCTCCCTGACCCGCCGCATGACGGAGCGCGACCGCGCCCTGCACGCGGGCGTGTGGGACAAGTCGGCGGACGGCTCGCACGAGGTGCGCGGCCGCACCCTCGGCATCATCGGCTACGGCAACATCGGCTCGCAGCTCTCCGTGCTCGCCGAGAACCTGGGCATGTCCGTCGTCTTCTACGACACCGCGGAGAAGCTGGCGCTCGGCAACGCGCGCCGGCTGGAGACGCTGGACGAGCTCCTGGAGACCGCCGACATCGTCACGCTGCACGTGGACGGCCGCTCCGGCAACGCCGGGCTGTTCGGCGAGAAGCAGTTCGCCCGCATGAAGCCGGGCGCGATCTTCCTCAACCTGTGCCGCGGGTTCGTGGTCGACGTCGACTCGCTGGCCGAGCACATCACGTCCGGGCACCTGTCGGGCGCCGCGGTCGACGTCTTCCCCGAGGAGCCCAAGAAGCGCGGCGACACCTTCGAGTCCGTGCTGCGCGGCCTGCCGAACGTGATCCTCACGCCGCACGTGGGCGGCTCCACCGAGGAGGCGCAGGAGGCGATCGGCCAGTTCGTGGCGAAGAAGCTCAGTGACTACGTGACGACCGGCTCGACGATGCTCAGCGTCAACCTGCCCAACCTCCAGCTGGAGCACACGGGCGTGGGCCGCATCAAGCTGCTGCACCGCAACGTGCCGGGCGTGCTGGCCACCGTGAACCAGATCTTCGCCGACCACGGCGCCAACATCGAGGGCCAGATGCTCGCCACGCGCGGCGACATCGGCTACGTGGTCACGGACATCTCGGACGTGACCGAGCGGGGCGCCTCCAAGAAGCTCCAGGCCCTGGACGCGACCATCCGCCTGCGGATCCGCGACGCCTTCGAGCGCCCCGAGTTCCCGCCGGGCCCGGCCGCCCGCTGATCGCCCCGGCGGCGCCCCAGGCGCCGCCCGGACCCGGGAGGGCGACCGCCCCGGGCGCGGCCCCCCGCCCGCCATGGCCCGGGAGACACGGCGCCCCGCCCCGGCGTCCCCCCGCCCCCTCCGCCCCCCCCTCGTCCCCGCGGGCCCCCCCCCCCCGCGCCGCCCCCCGGCGGCCCCCCGGGCCCCCCCGGAACCGGTCAGGCCGACGGCACGGGCAGCGGCCGCACGCCGTCGATCGCGAGGGAGACGAGGCGCACGGCCTCGTCGGCCGCGTCGGCGTCCCCCTCGGTGACCAGCGAGACCGCGTTGACGAGCGTCAGCAGGTCGATCATGGACGTCTCGCGCCGCACGGAACCCGCGTCCTGGGCGCGCAGCAGCAGCTCGCCGCCGGCGTCGAGCAGCATCTCCCCGCACCCCGTGCCCGACGGCGGGTGCGACGGCCCCATCATCAGCGAAGCCGCCAGGCCACGGGTGGTCGCCCCGTAGACGGCGACCGCGCGCAGCCACGTCACGAGCGCCTCACCGGGCTCGTCACTCGTGGCGAGCTCGCGGGCCTGGGCGCACAGCGCCTCGACGCGGTCGTGGAAGACCTCCTCGAGCAGCGCCTGCCGGGTCGGGAAGTGGCGGTGCAGGGTGGCGGAGCCGACGCCTGCCTGCCGGGCGATCTCCTCGAGCGACGCGTTCGCCCCGGACCGCGCCACCTCGGCCTCGGCGGCCGCGAGGATGCGGTCGTAGTTGCGCCGGGCGTCGGCCCGCAGCGGTCGTGCGGGCGCCGCCGAGGCGGCCGCGGTGTCTGCCACACGAGCTCCAACCAGTGATCGACCGGGGTGTCCCTCCACATCGTAGCCGGGCCGCTCGTTGACAAACGGGGTGCCCCTCCATATGTTGAGGACAACTGGGGTGCCACCCCAGTTGAGTGATGGAGACACCGACGATGGAGATGCTGATGAGCGACGTGACCACCGAGCCGCGCGTGGTGCTGGTGACCGGGGCGAGCTCAGGGTTCGGCCGCCTGACCGTGGAGTCCCTGGCCCGGAGGGGCCACCAGGTGTTCGCCGCGCTGCGCGGCGTGAGCGGCCGGAACGAGCGGGCCGCCGCCGAGCTGGCCGCGTTCGCGGCCACGGAGGGACTGCACCTCCGGGTCGTCGAGCTCGACGTGACGGACCAGGAATCCGCCGACCGCGCCGTCGCCCACGTCCTGCGGACCGCGGGGCGGATCGACGTGGTCGTCAACAACGCCGGCGCGATCTTCCCCGGGCCCGTCGAGGCGTTCTCGGCCGACGAGGCGCAGCGGCAGCTCGACGTCAACGTGCTCGGCGCCCTCCGGGTGAACCGCGCCGCCCTCCCGCACCTCCGGGAGCAGGGTCACGGGGTGCTGGTCCAGATCGGCTCGGTCTCGAGCCGGGTGACCCTCCCGTACAGCGGCCTGTACGCCGCGAGCAAGGCCGCGCTCGGCAGCCTCACGGAGGCGTGGCGCCACGAGCTGGCGCCCTTCGGCGTCGAATCGGTCGTGGTCGAGCCGGCCCCCTACCCGACCAGCATCGGGACGAACGCCGCCCCGCCCGCGGACGCGGACCGGATGGGGGTCTACGGCGACGGCATGGGCCGCTTCGTCGCGGAGCTGACCGGGCGCCAGGCCGAGGCGGGCGAGGACCCGAGGACGGTCGCCGACGCCGTCGTCGGGCTCGTCGAGCTACCCGCGGGCGCCCGGCCGTGGCGCACGGTCGTCGCGCCGGAGGCCCAGCGTCAGGCCGTCGAGGCCGCCGGCCGGGCGGCGGACGACGCCGCCCGGGCCGTCAGCTCGGACATGGGCGTCGCCGCCTTCCTGATCTCCGGTCAGCCGAGGACCGAGGCCGGGATCTTGTAGGCCGAGAACGCGTCGGCCACCTGTGCCTCGTCCAGGCCGTACCGCTCCAGCGAGTACGCGTGCGGGCGGTGGCCGCTGCGGTCGAGGGCCGCGGCGAGGTTGGCGTCGTCCGTCGCGCCCCAGTCCAGGCCCAGGGTCTCGAAGAGCCCGTGCACCACCGTCTCGGGGTCCTTCATCAGGTCGTCGTAGACCACGTCGATCACGGCGTCGTCGGGCAGCTGCTCGCGCAGCGCGACCGCGCGCGCCACCCCGTCCGCGGAGATCTTCAGCCAGTCCTGGCCGATCCGCTCCAGGTCGATGCGGCCGGGCTTGATGTACATCGTCTCCGTCGCCTCGGCCATGGAGCAGCCGGAGGCGACGGCGGCGCCGGGGGCGCGGTGCGTCCAGACGAAGCGCGCCCCGGGGAAGGCCCGCAGGATCTCCGGCATCCGCCACAGGTCCATGGGGTGCTTGAGCACCCAGCGGTCCGGCGCCTCGCCGGCGGCCATGATCTGCAGCGCGTCGTGCAGGAACCGGTAGTCCTCCGTCAGGTCGGCGGCAACGACCCAGTCGAGGTAGCGCGGCGCCGGACCCCAGGTGGCGAACATCTCGGTGTGCGCGCGCAGCATGAAGTCCTCCTCCTCGCTGTCGGCGATCAGCGGGTGGAGGTGCCCCCACGTGGGGCTGAGCCTGGCCACGGTCGCGTACCGCTTGCGGGCCTGCGCGATCAGCTTCTCGCGCTCCGCCGCGGGACGCGGCAGGCCCAGGTTGTCCATCTCCCACAGCTTGGGACCGCGGTGGCCGGGGTGCCGGGCGATCAGGTTGTACGTCACGGTGGTCCCGGTGCGCGGCAGCCCGACGACGAACACCGGCGCGGTGACCGGCTCGTCCTTCACCTCGGGGCGGCTCGCCTGGAGTTCGCGCACGATCGCGCGGTTGGTCAGGCGGGCCCGAATCTGGTCCTGCGTGCTGGACCAGCCCATGGCGCTCAGGTCGGGGTTGGCGGCGTGGTCCGCGAGCAGCAGGCGCAGGCTGTCGAGCGCCGCGAGCTCGTCGGCGCCGAGCGCGACCCGTCCGCGCTGGGCCTCGGCGAGCAGGCCGTCGAAGACGGCGTCGGGGTCCTTGCGGGTGCGCAGGCCGGGGGCGAGCAGCACGTTGAGGATACGAAGAAGAGGAGTGGCCTGGGGCATAGCGCACATCCTGCCGATGCGGCCGGGCGCCGACAAGCGCCGTGCAGCCCCTTGCCGGATCGTGACCTGCGGCATTGCTACTGGCAATCTCCGACCGCTCGCGGTTAGCATCCCGAGCGGGGGCTTGTGCGCGGTGTCACGAACGACCCCGGCTCAGGCCCCGACGAGAGGGGAAACGTGACCGCATCACCGCCGTCGGGCCCAACGGTGCGCCTCGGCGACGTCACCGACCGCACGCTGCTGGTGGAGACCACGGCCGCAGCCGACGCGAACGCCGTGTACGAGCGGCTGCGGCAGCGGTGGGGCTCGGTCGCCCCGGTCGAGCTGGAGGCGGGGGTGCCCGGCTGGCTGGTGCTGGGTCACTCGGCGGCGGTCGGCGTGCTGCGGGACGACCGCACGTTCATCAAGGATCCCTCGATCTGGCGCGGGCACACCGAGGCGCCGCTCGGCCCGGAGTCGACGCTGCACCTCGTGCTCGCCAAGGCCCCGAAGCCCACCCTGGCCGACGCCGACGGACCCAAGCACGCGCGCCTGCGCCCCCCGGTGGACGACGCGCTGGAGGAGATCGACGAGACCCGCGCCGGCGCGATCACCCGCAGGCTGTGCGGCATGCTCATCGACCGGTTCCAGGACCGCGGCCGGGCCGACCTGGTCGCCGAGTACGCCGCTGTCGTGCCGTTCCTCGTGCTGTCCGAGCTGGACGGGCTGGAGCCCACCCAGGCGCAGCGCCTGCAGGAGATCACCCGGTCGATCTTCGAGGGGGGAGCCGAGACGCGCGCCCTGACCGACGAGCTGCGCGGGATCGTCACCGGGCACATCGCCCACAGCCGGGCGCTCGGCACCCGGGACATCGCCGGTGTCCTGTCCGTGCACGAGAACTTCCACACCGACCTCGAACGGGCCCAGACGCTGACGGCCATCACCGCCGCGGCGACCGAGTCGCTGATGGCCTGGATCGCCCAGACCCTCGTGCTGGTCCTGAGCGACCCCCGGTTCTCGCACCGGATCTCGGGCGGCCGCCTGCACATCGACGACGCGCTCGACGAGGTGCTGTGGCGGTCCACGACCAACCCGAACCTGATGCCGCGGTTCGCGGTGCGCGACGTGGTGATCGACGACAAGCTGATCCAGCGGGGCGATCCGGTGGTGGTCGCCGTGCACGCGGCCAACCACGACCCGCTGGTGCAGTCCGACGACCCGTGGGACACCGTCGGCAACCGCGCCTACCTGTCGTTCGGCGCGGGCGCGCACCGCTGCCCCGCGCCCCGGCTGGGGCGCGTGGTCTCGCGGATCGCGGTCGCCGAGCTGCTGCAGCGCCTCCAGGTGACGCTCGTGGGCGACCCGGACGAGGTCGAGTGGGCCACCAGCCCGTGGATGCGGTTCCCCGCGCGGCTGCCGGTCACGTTCCCCCCGCCGCGCGAGCAGGCCCCGCCGCCGCGGCCTCTCTTCCCGACGACGGCGCCGCCGCGCCGGTAGCGCGGACGGACCCGCAGGTCAGCCCGTCGGGCCGGTGATCAGCCGGCCAGGCGGGCTTCTTCGCGCCCTTAACTTCTGATCGGTTGTGTGATGTTCTGTTACATCTTCCGATCCACGGTGTGGACCTTTCGCGCACGCTGATTGACAGAACCGCACAGCATCGGCCATTGTTGCGCTCACATCCGGCAGCCCGCCCTCGACGACGAGGAACATCAGTGATGTCCGCTTCACAGCTTGAAACTGTTCGTAACACTAGTTCACATTCGCCACCACGGCGGCTCACCGACGGTCAGTTCGCCCTGCTCCTGCTCCTGCCCGGCGGGGCCCTCCTGCTGGGCGTGGTGCTCTACCCGCTCGTCGCGGCGCTCGTCGCGGCGTTCTTCGAGCAGAGCCTGGTCGTCCCGGGCCGCACGTTCGTCGGCCTGCAGAACATCGTCGACGTCCTGACCGGCGACTTCCCCCGCCTGCTGGGGCAGACCCTGGTGTTCACGGTCGGCACGACGATCTTCCCGTTCGTCATCGGCTTCGCGCTGGCCCTCGCCCTGAACACCCGCATCCGCGGCGCCAAGGTGCTGCGCGGCCTCATGCTCATCCCCTGGCTGGTGCCCGGCGTCGTCGTCTCGTTCCTGTGGATGTGGATCTTCAACGCCAACTACGGCGTGCTGAACGCGCTCCTGGAGACGCTCGGCCTCGTCGACGGCGCCGTGCCCTGGCTCGCCCAGCCCGGCACCGCGATGACGGCGGTGATCGTGGCCAAGACCTGGCAGTCCTTCCCCTGGATGATGGTGATGCTCCTGGCCGGCCTGCAGACCGTGCCGCGCGAGCTGCACGAGGCCGCGGAGATGGACGGCGCCGGCACCGTGCGCCGCTTCTTCTCGATCACGCTGCCGCAGGTCAAGGGCATCGTCGGCCTGGTGCTGCTGCTGGAGCTCATCTGGAACTTCCAGCACTTCGACATCATCTACGTGCTCACCGGCGGCGGCCCCGCCGGCTCCACCCAGACCTTCGCCACCGCCGTCTACGAGACCGCCTTCCACGGGTTCGACCTCGGCCACGCCGGAGCGCTCGGCCTGCTCTGGATGGTCCTGCTGATGGGCCTCGTCGTCGTCTACATCCGCTTCTCGGAGAAGGGAGAGGCGAAGTGAGCGCGCTGACGCCGACCCGCACGCCCGCCCCCGGCACGCCGTCCGACAGCGACGCCGCCGACGCCGCAGCACCCCGGCGCCGGGCCGTCCGGCGCAGCCCGCTGCGCTCCGAGCGCCGCGGCGTGCGCATCGCCGCGTGGTCCACCGTGGTGGTCTTCGGCGGCTTCGCCCTGGCGCCGGTCTACTGGCTGCTCGCCACCGCGCTGACGCCGCGCGACCAGGTCTTCGCCTACCCGCCACGGCTGTTCCCCGCGACGCCGACGCTCAACGCCTTCGCCGCGCTCGCGAGCAACGAGCAGCTCTTCGTGTACCTGCGCAACAGCCTGCTGGTCTCGGTGCTCACCGCGGTGCTGTCCGTGCTGGTCTCCGCGTACATGGGCTACTCGTTCTCGAAGTTCCGCTACCGCGGGCGCCGCTCGCTGATGTACTTCGTGCTCGCGTCGCAGATGTTCCCGCAGGCGCTGCTGCTGGTGACGCTCTACTCGCTGTTCAGCGCGTACGGGCTGCTCAACACCTACACCGCGCTGGTCCTGAGCTTCACCACGTTCACGCTGCCGCTGTGCGTCTGGATGCTCAAGGGGTTCTTCGACACCATCCCCGACGAGCTCATCGAAGCGGCCCGGGTCGACGGCGCCTCGCGGCTGCGGATCATCCACTCGATCGTGCTCCCGCTGTCGGCCCCCGGGCTCATCGCGGCGGGGCTGTTCGCGTTCGTGCGCGGCTGGAACGACTTCATCTTCGCCCTGACGCTCGCCGGTCCCGAGAAGCAGACCCTGCCGCCCGGCCTCGTCAACACGTTCGTCGGCGAGGCGTCCACCGCCTGGCCGGAGCTCATGGCCGCATCCCTGGTCGTCTCGCTGCCCGTGGCCATCGCCTTCATCGCCCTGCAGAAGTACCTGGTCGGCGGCCTCACCGCCGGCGCGGTCAAGGGCTGACGGCGCGGGCGGCCCCGCCGTCCCCGCCCCGGCCCGTCAGCACTCTCTTTCGCCCACCCCTCATCGTGGAGGATCCCCATGCCTGTCTACCCCGCAACCGACACCACCCTGTCCCGCCGCCGCCTGCTGCAGCTCCTCGGCCTCGGCGCGGGCACCCTGACCCTCGCAGCCTGCGTCCCCGAAGCCGGCCCCGCCGCCCCCGAGGCCGCGAGCACCGCGGCGGCCGGCGCCAGGACCGACTTCAGCTTCGCCTCCTGGTCGCTCACCGAGGAGACGGCGGCGCCCGCGATCCGCGAGCTGCTCGGCCAGTACGCGACCGACAACGACGTCAAGGTCCGTGAGGTCTCCTACCCGTACAACGAGTACATCAGCCAGCTCACGCTGCAGGTCAAGGGCGGCCAGGTCACGGGGGCCGTGCACGTGGACGTGGCGTGGCTCGGCTCGCTGGCCGCGCTGAACAAGCTGCAGGACCTCGGCCCGCTGGCCCAGGGGGTCGACTACACGAAGTCGGGCCTGCAGGCCGCGTCGTTCGACGGCGTGCAGTACGGCCTGCCGTGGAACATCGGCGCGATCGGGTTGCTCGCCAACGCCGAGCTGCTGGAGAAGGCCGGGATCGGCGAACCGCCGACGACGATCGACGAGTTCGAGTCGGCGCTGAAGGACCTCAAGAAGCTCGGCGGCGGCGTGGTCCCGTACGCGGCGTCCACCAAGGCGGCCCAGCTCAAGGACGTGCTGATCTGGATGGAGACGTTCGGCAGCCCGCTGCTGGACGGCAACACGGTGACGATCGGCGACGCCGCGAGCGTCGAGGCCGTGACCTGGTACAAGTCGCTCTACGACCAGGGCCTCATCGCGCCCGACGTCGACCGGTTCGACGCCCGGTCGCTGTTCGCGCAGGGCCGGGCCGCGATCTACGACGACGCGATCGTCGGGCGCGACGCCGTCGTCACCGAGTCGCCCGACAAGAAGCTGGCGGAGAAGCTGACCGCCTGGTCGCGTCCGGTCCTGGCGGCCGGCGACACCCCGCGCGCCCTGGTGTGGGGCGGCGCGCTCGTCGTGGTCGACGGCGCCGGCGCCGAGACCGCCGCGGACTTCGCGAAGTGGATGACGTCGGACGTCGACGTGGCCAAGCAGTACTTCGCGGCCCGCGGCCTGCCGCCGGCCACGGAGTCGGCGCTGGCCCTGCCCGAGGTGGGGGCCGACGCGTTCGGCGCGCAGTTCGCCGAGCGGATCACCGCGACCGCCACCACCAACCCGTTCTGGGTCTACCCGCAGTACGCCCAGATCGAGACCGTGATCGCCGAGCAGATCCAGGCGGTCCTGGTGGGCAGCGCGGAGCCGCAGGCCGCGATGGAGAAGGCCGGCGCGGCCGCGCAGAAGCTGGTCGACTGATGCGTCGGCCCCAGACCCCCGGCCCCCGTGCCGTCACGGCCGCCCTCGCGGCGGCCGTGACCCTCGGCACGGTCCTGCCGGCGACCGCCCTGCCGGCGTCGGCCGCGGGACCGGTCGGCGCAGCCGCGGCGCGGCACGCGGCGCAGGTCGACGAGCTGCCCTTCACGGTCGACTCGTCCAACCAGGCGGGCTGGTGGAAGCCGATCGACGTCGTGGGCGGCGTCACCTACGTGGCCTTCAACGCGCCCGGCCCCACGGCCGCGACGCACGAGGTGCACGTGGCCGCACGCGGCGCGGACGGCGTCTGGACCGACGGCTGCCTGCGGGCGGCCGACGGCTCGTGCGCCACGTTCGTGGACGACAACGGGCACAACCAGCCCTCGATCGTGGTGGACGGCGCGGGCAACGTGCACGCGTTCGTCTCGATGCACCACGAGCAGTGGAACTACTTCCGCACGACGACGCCGGGCGACGTCACGTCTCTCGTGGACGTCTCGGCGCAGCTGCCGGACCAGGACCTGGCCATCACCTACCCGGTGACGGCCCGCGGCGCGGACGGCGACGTCTACGTCATGGCGCGCGCCGGCGCGGACCAGCGCCAGGCCCGCACCGGCAACCTGTACCGCTTCGACACCGCGGCCGGCACGTGGTCCCGGGTCGCCGTCGTCGCCGACGCCGTGGGGCACTCCTTCTACCCGGACGACCTCAAGGTGGGCACGGACGGGCGCGTGCACGTGCTGTGGGAGTGGGGCCCGTGGCCCGCCGACCCGTCGCGGCACCTCGGCTCGTACGCCGTCTACGACCCGGCGGACGGCTCGTTCCGCGACGTCGCGGGCGCGACGCTCACCACGCCGATCACGCCGGCCACGCCGGGCGCCGTGGTCTACCAGCCGTACGTCGACGGCGAGGACATCGGCTCCTACTGGCCCGCGCTGCAGACCGCGAAGCTGTCGGTGCACGGCGACCAGCTCGACGGGATCGCGTACCGGTTCCGCACCGAGGGCGTCACGGCGTTCGACGGTTACGACGTGCGGTTCGCGCGCTGGGACGGCGACGCATGGCAGCGCGAGACCGTGCTCGACCTGGCGGAGCTCGGACCGGGCGTGGAGACGTCGGCGGCCATCGAGACGACGTCGGCCGGAGCGACGACGCGCGTGTACGCCGTGGTGGAGACCACCTCGTGCGTCACGGGCCAGCAGAGCGCCGTCCTGCGCGCCGAGCGGGTGCGCGGCGAGAGCGCGTGGCGGTTCGGGACGGTGGGCGAGGCCCGGACGGGCGCCCAGCGGCTCAGCGCCGTCACCGGGCAGACCGGCACGGACCAGCTCTATGTCACGGTCCCGAGCGCCGGGCAGCTCTTCCACGCCACGCTCCCCCGCACCGGCGGCACGCCCACCGGCACGACGGCGGCCCAGGTCGTGGCGGACCTGCGCGGCGAGGCCACGGGGGTGAACGTCGCCCGCGGCGCCGCCGTCACCGTCTCCTCGACGCTGCGCGCCGACACGAGCGGCGAGCTCGCCGTCGACGGCTCGTGCACCGACGCCAGCCGGTGGATCTCCGCGCTGGGCGACGCCCAGCCGGTGCTCACCGCCGACTGGGGCACCGCGACCGCCGTCGACACGGTGCGCGTGCGCAGCGGCTACAGCAAGGCGACCGGCACGGCCGACGTGCTGCGGGACTTCTCGGTCGAGCTGCACACGGCCGCCGGCTGGGTCGCCGTGGGCCAGGTCACCGGGAACACGCAGGGCACGGTGACCCTCGCGTTCCCGGCCGCCACGGCGGACCAGGTCCGGCTGCTGGTCACCGACCCGTCGGCGTCGGCCACCGACGTCGCCCGCGTCTACGAGGTCGAGGTGCTCGCCGTGGACGAGTGACCTCCGGCGGGCCGGGGCGACCCCGGCCCGCCCTGCCCCGCACACCCGCGATCAGCACTCTGACCAGCACCAAAGGAAACAAGGAGAACATGCGCACCCAGACGGTAGAAGCCGACATCGTGGTCGTCGGCGGGGGCCTCGCCGGCGTCTGTGCCGCCGTCGCGGCCGCCCGCATGGGCCGGCAGGTCGTGCTGATCAACAACCGGCCCGTGCTCGGCGGCAACTCGTCGTCCGAGGTGCGGGTGTGGGTGTGCGGGGCGACCGCGCACGGCAACCAACGGTGGGCCCGGGAGAGCGGGATTGTCGGCGAGATGTACGTGGAGAACCAGTACCGCAACCCCGAGGGGAACCCGGTCTACTGGGACGACGTGGTGCTGGACACGGTGCGGCGCGAGCAGAACATCCGGCTCTTCCTCAACACGGACGTCCGCGAGGTGTGCGCCTCGGGCCCGGACGACGCCCGGCGCATCGAGTCGGTGACCGGGTGGACCATGGCGTCGGAGATCCTGACGACGTTCACCGCCCCGGTCTTCCTGGACTGCACCGGCGACGGGCTCGTGGGCCACCTCGCGGGCGCCCGGTACCGGCTCGGCAAGGAGAGCCACGACGAGTTCGGCGAGGAGTGGGCGCCGCCGGAGGCCGTGCGGGAGTTCCTGGGGTCCACGCTCCTCTTCTACACGAAGGACCTCGGGCACCCGGTCAAGTACGTGGCGCCCGAGAGCGCCATCGACATCACGGGCACGCCCATCCCCGAGCACCGCATCATCCGCAGCGGCGACTCCGGCGCGCACTACTGGTGGATCGAGTGGGGCGGCGAGCTCGACACCGTTGACGACAACGAACGCATCCGCGACGAGCTGCGCGGCGTCATCCTCGGCATCTGGGACCACATCAAGAACTCCGGCAAGTTCGACGCCGACAACCTCACCCTGGAGTGGATCGGCAACGTGCCCGGCAAGCGCGAGTACCGGCGCTTCGTCGGCGACTACACGCTGCACCAGGGCGACATCGTGGACCAGACCAGGTTCGACGACGGCGTCGCGTTCGGCGGCTGGTCCATCGACCTGCACCCCGCGCAGGGCATGTACGCGCAGGGCGCGGGGGCGCTCCAGCGCTTCTCCGACGGCGTCTTCGAGATCCCCTACCGGTCCCTGTACTCGGTCAACGTGGAGAACATGCTCTTCGCCGGCCGGGACGTCTCGGCCACGCACATCGCGTTCGGCGCAGCGCGCGTCATGGCCACCTGCGGCGCGATGGGCCAGGCCGCGGGCACCGCGGCGGCCCTGTGCGTCGAGCACGGCACCACGCCGCGCGGCATATACACCGACCACCTCGACGAGCTGCGGCAGACGCTGCTCGCCTGGGACGCGCCCGTCGTCGGCGTGGCGAACACCGACCCGCGCGACCTGGCGCGGCGCGCCCGCGTCACGGCGTCGAGCACCACGACGAGCATCGCCGCCCCCGTCGCCGGCTCGACCGGCGACCCTTACGACGACTTCGACGTGCACGACCTCGACGTCGACCTCGGCATCGCGCTGCCCGTCGACCCGCGCCTGGACAGCGTGGACCTGCTGGTCTCCGCCCGGCGGGACACGACCCTGAGCGTCGAGGTGTGGTCCACGGGCAAGCTCCAGAACGTGGTGCCCGCCCGCCTGGAGGGCAAGACCGACGTGGCCGTGCCCGCGGGCGACCACCGCTGGGTCACGGCGCACGTGCCCTTCGCCCCGGACACCCCGCAGAACGCCGTCGTCGTGCTCCGGGCCAACCCCGACCTCGCCGTGCACACCACCGCGCCGCTGCCGCCCGGGGTGCTCACCCTGGTGCACCGCGTCGACAACGACGACCAGAACGTGCAGGTCAGCACCGACGAACTGCTCGTGCAGTGGCCCACCAAGCCGCTGCGCGGCCGCTCCGTGGTGTTCCGGAGCGCGCCGGAGACGCGCGCGCTGGCACCCGAGCGGGCGACGTCGGGCTCCCACCGCAACCACGGCGGGCCGAACATGTGGGCGTCCGCGCCGCTGTCCGCTGGTCGCGAGGAGTGGCTGCGCCTCGACTGGGACGAGCCCGTCACCGCAGGAGAGGCCCGGATCGTGTTCGACGACGACCTCGACGTCGAGCTCAACACGCTCCACCACCACCGCACCCCGGACGAGGTGCTGCCGACCCTGGTGAAGGACTACCGCGTCGAGGTGCTGCCCGACGCGCCCGGCCAGGACTGGGTCACCGTCACCGCCGTCACCGACAACCGGCAGCGGCTGCGCGTGCACCCCCTGCCGGACGACCTCGGGCCCCTGCGGTCCGCGCGTCTCGTCGTGGGCGCCACCAACGGCGCCGCCCAGGCGCGCGTCGTGGCGTTCCGGGTGCAGGAGCGATGATGGCTTCGACGCCCCGCCGGCGGGCCGGCACCACTACGCTGTCGGTCGTGCACAGGAAAGAGCGCACCGGCATCGTGGCGCTCGCCGTGCCCGACCTGGAGGAGCCGTACTTCGCCGAGCTGACGGCGCTGCTCGTGCGCCGCGCCGACCAGCGCGGCCTGTCGGTGCTCATCCAGCTCACCGCGGGCGACCACGAGCGCGAGGTGAACGTCGCCAACGGCACGGGGCTGCCCCCGACGGACGGGCTGATCCACATCCCGCGCGCGCTGTCCGTCGCCGACCTGACGCGGCGCGCCACGCCCGGGCCGCTCGTGCTGCTCGGCGAGCACATCCTGGTCAGCCCGTTCACGCACGTCACGATCGACAACCGGGCCGCGTCCTACGCGGCGACGGAGCACCTCGCGCAGGTCGGCTGCGCGCGCGTGGCCTACGTCGGCACGCGGGACGCGCGCCCGTCCGACGCCGCCGACCGGCGGTACACGGGCTACCGGGACGCCGTCGCGGCCCTCGGCCTGGCGGCGGACGCCGACCTGGTCGCGCAGGTGGACGCGTTCACCCCGGACGAGGGCCTGCGCGCGGTCGCGGACCTCGTGCGGCGGGACGTCGCCTTCGACGGGCTGGTGTGCGCCAACGACTCCGTGGCCTTCGGCGCGCTCGCCGCGCTCCAGGCCGCGGGGCGCACGGTGCCGGACGACGTCGCCGTGGTGGGCATCGACGACGTGCGCGGCGCACGCTTCACGGCGCCCGCCCTGACGTCGGTCGCCCCGGACAAGGAGGCCCTGGTCGAGCGCGCGCTGAGCGAGCTCGAACGCCAGATCGCCACCCCGCCCGGCGCGAACCTGCCCGTCGAGCACGTGGTGGTCGGGGCGCGCGTCGTGCCCCGGGCCAGCACGGCCCGGTGAGCGCGGGTCCGAACCCGGCCCCGACGCAGGCTCAGCCGACCGCGACCACCTGGAGGTCGCCGACCTGGCCCTCGAGGGTCGCGCGCGCCTCCGCGTCGAGCCCGTCGTCCACGACGAGCTGCTCGACGTCGCGCAGGTCGACCACGGTGGTCAGCCCGACGACGCCCCACTTGGAGTGGTCGGCCAGCACCACGGCCCGGCCGCCCGCCGCGAGCAGCGCGCGGTCGGTCTCGGCCTCCAGGAGGTTGGGCGTGGTCAGGCCGGCCTGGAGGTCGATGCCGTGGGCGCCGAGGAACGCGATGTCCAGGTGCAGGTGCTCCAGCGAGCGCACGGCGACCGGCCCCACCAGGGAGTCCGACGGCGTCCGCACGCCGCCGGTCAGCACCACGGACTGGGTGTACGGCTCGTCGGAGCGGTCCGGGCGCCGGAAGACCTCGGCCACGGGCAGGGAGTTCGTCACCACGGTGAGCTCCGGGACCTCGCGCAGCTCCTGGGCCAGCACCCACGCCGTCGTGCCGCCGGACAGGCCGACCGCCATGCCGGGCTCCACCCACGCCGCGGCGTGCTGCGCGATGGCGCGCTTCTCCGCGACCTGGCGGTGCATGCGCGTCACGAAGGTGCGGTCCTGCCGCGTCGTGTCGGTCTGCCGCGCCGTGGCGCCGCCGCGCACCTTGTCGAGCCGGCCGTGGTCCGCGAGCACCTCGATGTCGCGGCGCACCGTCATGGCGCTCACCCCGAGCTCGTCGGCGAGCTCGGCGATGCTCGCGGCACCGCGGCGCGCCACCTCGTCGACGATCCGCGCCCTGCGCTCTGCGACCAGCACACCTACCCCTTTCGACGACCGGCTCAGTGTGCCACGAGCCACGCGCCGCGCCGCCGACCCGCGCCCTGACGAAGGAACCCCGCCGTGACCGATCCCGCGCTCCCGCCCCTGCCCAGCCCCTACGACCGGTGGTTTCCCGGCAGCCCGATCGACGGGACCTACGGGTACGACCGCGCCGCGCTGCTCGGCGTGCCGCCCGCAGCCGAGCCCGACGGGTACGCGGACCTGTGGCGCTCCTGGTACGAGCGGGCGCGGGAGGTCCGGGCCGAGGTGGTGCTCGAACCCCAGGGGCGGCACGGCGCGCACGATGTGTCGGTCGTGACGTTCACGGCCGACGGCGGCCTGCGGCTGCGCGCCTGGGTAGCGCTCCCGCTCGACGGGCCGCCCCGGGTGGGCGTGGTGCACAGCCACGGGTACGGCGGCCGGCAGACGCCGAGCTTCGAGCGGGTGCCGCGCGACGCCGCCGTCATCTTTCCCGTCGCGCGGGGCCTCGGCGCGCTGAACACCGGCGTCGGCGCCCCGGACACCAGCGCGCGGCACGTGCTGCACGGCATCGAGTCCGTCGCGACCTACACCGTGGGCCGCAGCGCCGTGGACCTGTGGCACGCGGCGACCGCCCTGCTCGACGTGCTCGCGGCGCGCGACGCCGCCCTCGGGGAGCTGCCGCTGTACTTCGTCGGCACGAGCTTCGGCGGCGGGGTCGGCGCGCTGGCCGTGCCGTGGGACGACCGGTTCGTCGGGGCGACGCTGGAGGTGCCGACGTTCGGCCAGCACGACCTGCGGCTGCGCCTGCGCTGCACCGGCAGCGGCGAGGCCGTGCGCCACCACGTCGCCGACCACCCGGAGGCGCGCGAGGTGCTGGCGTTCCACGACGCGTCCGTCGCGACCCGGTACCTGCGGGTGCCGACGCGCGTCGAGTGCGCGCTGTGGGACGTGCACGTGCCGCCGCCGGGGCAGTTCGCCGTGGCCAACGCGGTGCGGGGTCCGCTCCTGGAGCTCGCCGTGCACACGGCCGGGCACGCCGACTACCCCGGCATGGCGCGCGAGCTGGCGACGGCGTTCGCCGCCACGCGGGAGCACATCCGGTCGGCGGCGTCCGCACCTACCGCGGCAGGGTGAGGATCTCCGCCCCGTCGTCCGTGATGGCGATGGTGTGCTCGCTGTGCGCCGTACGGCAGCCGGTCGCGCTGCGCAGGGTCCAGCCGTCGGCGTCGGTCACCAGCTCGTCGGTGTCCGCCATGACCCACGGCTCCAGCGCGAGCAGCAGCCCCGGGCGCAGCCGGTAGCCGCGGCCGGGCCGCCCCGTGTTCGCGACGTGCGGGTCCTGGTGCATGGTCGACCCGATGCCGTGCCCGCCGAACTCGGTGTTGATCGGATACCCCGCCCCGCCGAGCACGGTGCCGATGGCGTGGGACAGGTCGCCGATGCGTGCCCCCGGCCCGGCGGCGGCGATGCCAGCGGCCAGCGCGCGCTCGGTCACCTCGATGAGCGCGCGGCTCCCGGCGTCGGCCGCCCGGCCCCCGCCCACGACGAAGCTGATCGCGGAGTCCGCGGCGATCCCGTCCAGGGACACGGCCAGGTCGAGCGTCAGCAGGTCGCCGTCGGCGAGCCGGTAGTCGTGCGGCATCCCGTGCAGGACGGCGTCGTTCACGGCCGTGCAGATGTAGTGGCCGAACGGCCCGCGGCCGAAGGACGGCGCGTAGTCGACGTAGCAGGACTGCGCCCCGGCCGCGGCGATCATCTCCCGGGTCCACCGGTCGATGTCCAGGAGGTTGGTGCCGGCCGTGGCGCGGTCCCGCAGCGTGTGCAGGATTCCGGCGACCAGCGCGCCCGACTCCCTGGCGCGGGTCAGCTCGGTGGGGTTGAGGATCTCGATCATGGGGTGCCCTTCGCATGCCTGCCAATAACTATCCCGGCCATGTTATCCCGGTATTAGTATTGGGTCATGGTCAGGCTGCCGCTCACCCCCGCCGACGTCGACCGCGGACAGCGCCTCGGCGCCCTCCTGCGTCGCGCCCGCGGGGACCGCTCGATGCTGGAGACCGCGCTCGCCGCCCGCGTCTCCCCCGAGACACTGCGCAAGATCGAGTCAGGCCGGGTGGCCACGCCCGCCTTCCCGACCATCGCGGCGATCGCCGACGTGCTGGGCCTGTCCCTCGACGAGGTGTGGGCCGAGATCAGCCGGCCCCCAGGACACCCGGGCCGGGCACGACGCGAGGGGCCGGCTGGTCTCCTAGCTGGGGTGCGTCCAGGAGAGGTCTGCGCGACGGGACCGGGCGCGGGCTCGACCAGGTAGTCGGTGTGTCGGGCGCGGTTGGCGGGGCGGCGGGCTCGGTCGGTAGGCGATCGCGCCGTGGGCGGGTGTGGTGTGACAGCCGATCGAGTAGCGGCTGCGTGGGGTGCGGCCGGGCGCAGGGCCCGTCATGCCGACTGCCGGAGTCCACGCTGACGTCGCGGTGGGGTCGGGCGCCGCCCTGTTGGAGCCTCCACCGCGAACCGGTGCTGTGACGCCTGCCCTGACCGGTGCCGGTGGTTCCGGCGCGACCGAGACATAGGTGTGCCCCGTCGGCGTCACCGTCTCGACCGCATGCCGCCCTCCGAGTTGGGCGGTCTTCTGCGACCAGCCCGGTGCCTGCTTGGCGTGATTGCAGCGGGCGCAGAGGCCCTGGCCGTTGTCCAAGCTCGTCAAGCCGCCCTCGGCGTACGGAGTGACGTGGTCCGCGTGCCGGACCGGGGCGTCACACCAGGTAGTGGCGCAGATCCCTTGCTCTCTGGCCCGCAGCAGGCTCGCGAGTCCTTGTGGGTGGAACCGGGACGTGGACGTCGTGGCCAGCAGGCGGCCGCGTGGGTTGACGTAGATGCTCCGCAGCCACGCCGCGTCGGTCTCGATCGCGTGCGCGGCGAGGTTCCGGGCCACCGGCGCCGGGACCACGCCCGCACCAGCGGGAGCACCCTCGACCACCACGGCGGGCTGGCTGCCGCCCGCGAGGAGGGTGTCGTCAGAGACGAGGAGGTTGATCGTGACCGGCACGTCGTTCGCGTGGCCAGGGTCGCGGGTGGTGACGCGTTCGATGAGGGTGTCGGCCATGATCTGACCCGCACCCCGCTCATCGCCGCCCGCCTTGGCCGCATCCGCGTGGGCCTTCAGCTGCGCGTACGCCTGCACACCCTGCGCCATGGGCACCAGAGCGGTCAGGTAGACCATCAGGTCCGGTGCCGGACGCACGGAGACCCGCCGCTCGGAGACGGCCTTCGCATTCCGCTTCACGCACGCGTGCACGTCCAATCGAGCGGCCAGCTCCTTGATGCGGGCCACGAGGCGTCGGGTGCCCATGCGGGCCAGCTCGGCCAGGTGTGCGGGTCCGCAGATCTCCTCGTCGATCAGCGCACGGTGCTCCAGGGACAGGTGCGATGTCTCCTGAACCAGGAGGGTCGCCCGCCATTGCGAGAGCACCCCGGACTGCAACGCTGCGAACGTGTGGGGCATCTGGGTCACCCAGACGCGAGACGTGGACACGAACCCGGCGCCGGCATGCGGGCTGACCCGGAGCGCGCCGCCGACCTGGTTGGGCACGCCACGACCACGCCGCTCGGCACGGATGCTCTGCCGCGCCTCCTCGGCGCGGGTGGCCTCGTCCAGAGCCACCGTGATCCGGGCCTGGGTCGCGGTGATCGCGTTCTTGACCGCTTCGAGTTCGCCGAGCAGGTCCACCCATTCGGCTTGCACCGCGCCCGAGACCACAGCACCAGACCCAATGTCAGTGGCACCGGGCAGAATCATGCCGGCGAGGGCCTTCCGCACCGCCCGCACCCCCGTGACGTCAACGGCTTCGCCGGGGGCGGGCGCATCGGCGGCTCCCGTGGCTCCGGACGCACTGGTGGCTCCCGGCGACCCAGCACCGTCCGGCAGCACCGATCGAGCAGGCTGCTTGCCCGCTCGTTCTGGTACTCCACCGGTTCGCGTCATGCCATCAACATATGGCACACCCGTACGCACCGCTCGCCGAACCGGCCCGATCTGCCATCAGCAGATTCCGGCTGCCGACCCTGTGGATAGCGGGACATCAGCGACCAGGATCTGCCCGCCCGTCTCGTCGATCGCGCCAGAAGCCCGCGACCCGCGACCACCGAACCCCTGGGATCAACGATCAGGCAACGAGACCCGCCCGGGGCGAAGCCCTCAGCCCTGCCCGGCCAGCACCTCCGCGCGCCCCTCCGCGCGCGCCCTCTCGATCAGCCGGTCCAGCCGCGACCGGCGCGCGCGGAGCGCCCGGCGCACCGCCCACGCGACCAGCACGAGGGCGAGCAGCACCAGCGCGTGCAGCAGCGGCAGCGCCCACGCGGTGTCGGTGAGCACGACGTCGTCGGGCGCCGGCACCTCGCCGCCGCCGGCCCCACCCTCGGCCACGGTCGCGCCGACGACGGCGTCGACGCCGAACGGGCCGAGCGGCCAGACGCCGGGTACCTCGACGGCGATCTCGCGGCGTCCGCCGGGTAGCACCTCCAGCGGCTCGCCCTCTGGCGCGGACGCCGACGGACCGCCGAGCGCGCTCGCCGCGTCGACCCGGGCGGTGGTGCGCAGCGCGACCGTCCCGTCGTTGACCACCGCGTACCGCACCACGAGCGCGCCGGGTTCGAACAGGCCGGACCCCTGCGTGAACGACACGCCGAGCAGCTCGGCGTCCAGCGCCGCGACGACCTCGCCGGGGACCCGCAGGTTCACGCGGACCCCGACCCGGGACTCGACCCGCATCTCCCCGCCCGAGCGCACCGACGCGGCGACGCCGGCCGGGTGGTCGCCGGGCACGGCGTCGGCCGGCGCCACGACCTCGAACGGCACCACCTCGGTCTCCCCCGCGCCCACGACCACCTCGTCGGGCAGCGCGACCCACGCGCCGCCGTCGACGGGCGGGACCGACGACGGCCGCATGTCGAAGCTGCCGCGCTCGGTCAGGTAGCCGTCGTTGGCCGACAGCGCGAACGTCACCTCCTGCGCCGAGTGGTTGCTCACGGCCACGTGCTCGGTCGCCCGCTCGCCGGGCGCGAGCTCCAGGTCGACCACGCGGCGCCCGTCCGGCCCCGCGGCGTCGGCGGGCACGACGGACCAGGTGACCCGCCCGTCATCGGCGGCGGCGAGAGCAGGCGCCGACCAGGCGGCCGGCGCGAGGACGGCGAGGGCGAGGATCGCCGCGACCTTCGTGGGGATGCGCATGCACGGATCTTCCTGGCTCGGTTGGTTCGGGCGACGCGTCAGACGCACAGATCACCCGGGTGACCTGCGCGTCTGACACGTCGGGAGGGGTCAGCCCTCGAAGAGGGACAGGGTCAGGGTCGACGAGTAGTCGCCCGGGGCCACGTCCGCCGGGGTGCGCAGCGTGAGGTCCGCGTTCACGTCCCACGGGCCGGCCTCGGAGCCCGCGGCCCACGTGGACAGCAGGAGCTCCTGCCCCTCCAGGCCGACGGCGGCGCCGCCCGAGCCGTCGGGGAGCACGCTGGACACGGGCTCGCCCGCGGCCACGTCCCCCGACGGCGACGGCGTCAACAGGCGCGGCGCCCACCCGAGGTACTCGGGCCCGATCGGGTCCCGGCCCTCCGCGGTGAACTCGCTCGCCTGGCCGACGACGGCCCAGTACGAACCCTCGGGGATCTCCTCGGCGTCCCGGGTGTCGGCCACGGTGACGGTGGGCAGGGTGCCCACGAACTGGCGCGCCTCGGCGTCGGAGCCCTCCTCGGTCAGCGCGACGCCGTCGTTCGGCGCCACGGACATCGTCAGCGCGCCCGGGGTGTTGTCCTCGATGGACACGGACAGGTCGACGCCGGCCTCGTCGCCGTCGGCGGCCGTCGCCGTGCCGGCGGTGGCCGCGAGCGCCCCGACCGTCGCGACGGCCAGGCCCGCGGCGGCCGCCGCGATCCGCTGGGTGGTGCGGTGGTTCCTCATGTCGTCTCTTCTCTTTCGTGGTGGCACTGCGTGTGTCAGGAGCAGGGTGATGTCAGGAGCAGGACAGGGCCGGGACGGTGAGGTCGTGGCGCACGGTGACCTCCTCGCCGTCGACGGTGCCGGTGGCGGTCACCGAGGCGGAGCCCTCGGGGACCGACGCGGCGCGGGTGGCGAACGACTGGTACGCGGCGGCGCCGGGCTCGACCCCGGTGACCGTGCGCGTCCCGTGCTCGGTGGTGAGCACGACGTCGACCGGCACGTCCGAGCCGTTGACGGCGCGGACGGCGACCTGCGCCTTGCCCGCCACGCAGCGGGCGGACGCCTCCGCCGTGACGGGCAGGTCGGCCCCGGCGGCCGGGAGCGTCAGCGACCGGCGCTCCTCGGCGTTGCCCGCCGTGTCGGTGGCCGCGAACTCGATGACCTGCTCGGTCTCCGTCAGCGCCCGGGTGAACGGCCCGGTGTAGGTGCCCCAGAACGTGCCGGGTCCCTCCCACTGGACGCGGTCGACGCCGGAGCCGGAGCCGTCGGTGGCCTCCAGCGTGATCTCGACGCTCGCGCCGAGGTTCTCCACGGACGCCGTGGTCACGGGCGCGGCCGAGTCGATCCGCAGCTCGCGCTCCGCCTCGCCGGTGTTGCCCGCCGCGTCGGTGGCCGCCACGCGCACGGTGTGCGTGCCGTCCTCCAGCGGGAACGGCCCGGTGTACGGCTCGGGGTCGCCGCCGTCGAGCGCCACCTCGACCCGCGGGTCGGGGTCGCGGTTGTCGCTCGCCCGGACGGTGACGGTGACGGGCTCCAGGTACCAGCCCGACGGCGCGGCGGCGGGCGTCGTGGTCACCGTGACCGACGGCGGCGCCGTGTCCTCGGCCTCGTCGGGCTCCAGCACGAACACCACGGCCTCGGCCGCCACGTCCGTGCCCTCGACCTCGCCAGCCACGAGGAACAGCCCGCCGGCCTCGGCGTAGTCCGCGGGGTCGACGTCGGCCCAGGCGACCGGGATGCGGCTGTCGCGCGACCCGTCCGCGTACTCCGCCGTGACCGCGGGCGGGAGCACGGGCTCGACGCCGGCGAGCGTGACCACGGCGACGTTGTCGACCCCGACCACGTCGCCGGGCGCGCCGTCGCGCACGTACACGGTGCCGGTCACGGGCTCCACGAGGTCGGGCGAGGTGCCCGTGACCTCGAACGAGCCGGGCTCGGCGACGTCGTCCGCGGTGACCTCGGCCCAGGTGACCGGGACCCGGACCACCCGGCCGTCCTCGTAGACGGCGTCGAGCTGACCCGGCAGCGACGGCAGCTCGCCCACCTGCGTGGGGATGTGCACCGGCGTGTGGTCGATCGGCCCGAACGGGTCCTCCGGCTCCGGCTCGACCACGCCGCCGGTGCCCCAGACTTCCCACTCGGAGACGCCGACGGCGGAGTAGGTGTTCTCGGAACCGCCCCGCAGAGCCTGGAACGTGGCCCGCAGGCGGGTGGTCTCCACGGGCTCGAAGGTGGTCACGTTGACGCCGAGCCGGTCGGCCGGGAAGCCGCTGGGCGCGGGCAGGTCGGTGAACTCCCCCGCGTCGGCGTCCCAGTACTGGAGGGTCCAGGACGCGGGGACGCGCACGTTGTCGCCGTTCGGGTCCGTGCCGTCGGACCAGAACCGCAGGGCCGACCGGTCGATCCGGACCGGCGCCTCCCACGTGTACTCCAGCCACTGGCTCGCCGGGCGCGGGTCCTCGCCCCAGGTGGCCCAGGTGGCGTCGTGCGCGCCGCCCGTGCTGACTCCGGCACCGTCGTTCACGGACGCGACGCGGTTCCAGGAGGCGGTGTAGCTGGCGGTGGGGACGGCCAACGGGGCCAGGTTGGCGGGTTCGGCGTCCGCCGCCGCGGCGGGCAGCAGGCCCGCGGAGGCCGGGACCAGGCCCGCCAGGGCCAGCACGAGCGCCCCGACGACGGCGGCGGCCCGACGCCCGCGAACCCGACGCCCGGGAGCTGAACGTGTGGTGGTCGTCATGCCATGTCCGCCTTTCCCGCGGTGAGCAGGACGCGCTGGGCGTCCCGGCGGCTGAGCAGGCCGTCGGCGGTGAACCGCTCCGTGGTGCGCTGCACCTGGGCGAGGAAGGCCGCCCGGGTGGCGAACCCGCCGTCGGCCCAGACGGCGTCGAGCAGGGTGGTGCCGTCGGGGCGGGCCGCGTTGGCGACGCCGCTGTCGAGGCCGGCGAAGACGACGCGCGGCTCCGCCCGTCGCACGTACATGTGATAGGTCGTGTGGTCGCCGGACCAGGCGGGCTCCAGCACCCGGTCGCCGAGCCGGAAGTAGCCGTCGCCGGTGGCCTCGAACGCGCTGTCGAGGGTGCCGTCCAGGCCCATGTGCCCGTACAGGGAGATGTCCAGGTAGCTCGTGGCGGGGTCGCGCACGAGCAGCACCGTCGGTCCCCACTCGATGCTCTGCACCGCCGGGTCGTCGATCGTCGGCACGGCCCGGATGCTGAACGGCATGTCGACGTCGACCACGTCGCCCGACGCCCAGGTGCGCTCGATGCTCACGTACTCCCCCGGGACGACGTCCAGATCCTGCTCCACGCCGTTGACCTGGACCGTGAACCCCTGCCGCACCCAGCCCGGCACCCGCAGCCGCAGGTCGAGCTCGCCCGACCCCTCGATCGTGAGCCGCGAGGACCCGGCCTTCGGGTACTGCGTCTCCTGGACCACGCGCAGCCCGCGCTCGGGCCAGTCCAGCGTCGAGGCGAGGTAGAGGTTGACGTGCAGCGCGGCGCCGTCGGCCGACCGCAGGTACACGGTGTCGGCGTACTTGACGTGGTTCTCCAGCCCGGTGCCGCCGCAGCAGGTGCCGGTGTTGCCGTACTCGCGGCGGGTGCCGGGGTTGACGCCGTACATGTAGGTGACGTCGGGGCTGGTGTCCGACTGCGTGTTCCGCTTGGAGCCCACGACGTGGTTGAGCAGGCCGCGCTCGTAGAACTCCATGTACTTCGGGTCGAGGGTGTGCAGGTACAGCAGCCGCGACAGCTTGAGCATGTTGTACGTGCCGCACGTCTCGGCGTTGCGCGCCCCGATGTCGCCCGCGACGGTGCCGGGCGGACCGAACAGCTCGCCCTCTCCGTGCCCGCCGTGGGCGTAGGTACGGCCGGGCACGACCATGCCCCAGAACCCCGTGACGGCGTCCAGGTACCGCTCCTCGCCGGTGTGCTCGTAGGCCTTGAGGTAGCCGGGGAACTGCGGGATGTGCTGGTTGGCGTGCTTGCCGTTGAGCGTGTCCCGGCCCTCGGCGCAGGCGTCGACCAGGGGGTTCAGGTCGAACTTCCGGGCCGTGGCGAGGTACCTGTCCTCCCCCGTGATCGACGCGAGGTCGCACAGCACCTCGTTCATGCCGCCGTACTCGCCGGCGATGTAGATGCCCCACATCCGTTCGAGCTGGTCGGCGGGCAGCGGGTCGAGCCGGCCGGAGACCCAGTCGGCCATCGGGGCCCAGATCTCCAGCGCCTGGTCGCTGTCCGCAAGCTGGTAGGCGTCGCGCAGGCCCGCCATGATCTTGTGGCAGGTGTAGTACGGCGCCCAGATCTCGCCGTACGGCGCGTACCCCTCCAGGCGGCTGAACTGCCACTCCCCGTAGGCGGCCAGGAAGCCCGGGTGGGTGAACCGGTCCATGGTGGCGAGCGCCGCCTGGACGTCGCCGAGACCGGCTACCACCTGGTCCACCTTGTCCTTGAACGTCTGCTCCCCGGTGGACGCCCACGCGAGCGCGAGCGCGGACAGGAAGTGGCCGGCGTAGTGGCCGCGCAGCAGGTTGGCGGTCTGCACGTTCGCCCGGCCGGGATAATCGTCCGGGCCCCAGGGCTGCTCGTTGGCGTGGCCGAAGCCCTCCCAGCCGCCCGGCGGGTTGGCGCCCCGGGTGTCGAGGCCCGCGTTGCGGCGGAAGACCGCCAGCACCCGGTCCACGGGATAGACCCGCAGCAGGTGCAGGAGCTGGTCCTGCGACCGCGTGGCGACGCTCGGCGCGAGGTTCACGTCGGCGAGCGGGAACGGCGTGGCCAGCCAGCGGTCGGACGCCGGTGACCGGTCCAGCAGGCGCAGGTACCGGCGGGGCAGCCGGGCGGCGGCCGCGGCCAGGCCGGTCCCGGCGGGGGCGGCCCCCAGCGGGGCGGCCGAGGCCGCCC
>NZ_JBHWZO010000070.1:0-25822 GCF_042728455.1 Promicromonospora sp. NPDC060204 | reverse complement strand
CTCAGGAGTCTGAGAGCGAAGAAACCCGGGCCTCAAAGGTGACGGAGGGAAGGCCTCACGCCGCCGGCAGCCCCGCGATGCCCGTGTCGGCGTCGGTCGGCGCGCCGCCGCGGCGTCCGCCGGCCATCTCGTCGCGCACGAGGCGCACCCAGAGCAGCACGGCGAAGCCGCCGAACAGCCACCACTGCAGCGCGTAGAAGATGTTCTGCAGGTTGGCGCCCGAGCCGCCGTCGATCGTGGGGCGCGGCAGGGCGGCGACCCCGCCCTCCTCGGGCGACCCCGGGCCCGACGTCAGCACGGCGTACCCGGTGTAGATGGGCCCGCCCCACTCGTTGACCAGGGCGCTCAGCGCGATCTGCTCGGTCTGCCCGTCCGTCACGGCGGCGCTGCCCGACGTCGACTCGCCCGCCTGGAGCCAGCCCGTCACCGTGACCTCGCCCTCGGGCAGGGCCAGCGCCGCGGCGTCGGCGGGCGCGGCCACCCAGCCCTGGACGAGCGCGAGGACCGGCGCGCCGGACAGGTCGGCCCAGGACGCGCCGTCGGTCCCGTCGTCGGACACGCGGAAGGGGGTCAGGACGAGGTAGCCGACCCGCCCCTCCAGCACCCGGCCCGGGACGAGCAGCGTGCCGGCCGGCTCGTACTCGCCGGTCACGCGGACCTCGCGGCCGACGAGCTCGCCGGGAAAGCTCTCCTGCGGCGTCAGCAGGTCGCCCAGCCAGGCCGGGCCCGCGGCGGCGGCCTCGGCGGCCTCCTGCTGCGCGGCCAGCTCCGCCCGCTCGTAGGCGCGGTCGAGCTGCCAGGCGCCCAGCCGGCCGCACACGAACGCCGCCAGCACGAACACGAGCAGCAGCCCGATCATCCGGGGCTGCCTGGCCACCTGGAGAAAGGTACGGCGCTCGGTGACGGGTTCGACGTCGATCACCTTCGACGGGGATGTGCTGGGGGCACTGACGGGCATAACCTCAACGGTAGCCGCCGTCGGCGGGTCAGCGGCACAGGTCACCGGGGCGTTCTGTCGGACGCGTCACAGATCACGGGGCCGGGCGGTCGTCTCGCGTGTACGGCGGTTGTGCGTTCGAATGAACGGGCAGCAGACCGGCACCGATCCACACGTAACCCCAGCAGGAGCGTGAGCGATGACGACGACCACAGTCCCCGACTCCCCCGCCACCGGATGGCGCACCTCCGGTGTCGCCGAGCTGGCCCCCGCCGACCTGGAGCGCATCGACGCCTGGTGGCGGGCCGCCAACTTCCTCTCGGTGGGCCAGATCTACCTCCTGGACAACCCGCTCCTGCGCGAGCCCCTGACCGCGGACCACGTGAAGCCGCGTCTGCTGGGCCACTGGGGCACCACGCCGGGGCTGAACTTCCTGTACGCGCACCTGAACCGCGCCATCAAGGAGCGCGAGCAGCAGACGGTCTACGTCACGGGCCCCGGGCACGGCGGCCCGGGGCTGGTCGCCTCCGCGTACCTGGACGGCACCTACTCCGAGGTCTACAGCGACATCACCGAGGACTCGGAAGGGGTCCGGCGCCTGTTCCGGCAGTTCTCCTTCCCGGGCGGCATCCCGAGCCACGTCGCGCCGGAGACGCCGGGATCGATCCACGAGGGCGGCGAGCTCGGGTACGCCCTGAGCCACGCCTACGGCGCGGTCTTCGACAACCCCGACCTGCTGGTCGCGGCAGTGGTGGGCGAC
This sequence comes from Promicromonospora sp. NPDC060204, assembly GCF_042728455.1. Taxonomy (NCBI): domain Bacteria; kingdom Bacillati; phylum Actinomycetota; class Actinomycetes; order Micrococcales; family Promicromonosporaceae; genus Promicromonospora; species Promicromonospora sp. NPDC060204. The sequence continues at coordinate 24,125 of NZ_JBHWZO010000070.1, read as the reverse complement.
GGCGAGGCCGAGACCGGCCCGCTGGCCACCTCCTGGCACTCGAACAAGTTCGTCAACCCGGCCCAGGACGGCGTCGTCCTACCCATCCTGCACCTCAACGGCTACAAGATCGCCAACCCGACCGTCCTGGCGCGCATCTCGCACCAGGAGCTGAACGACCTCATGGTCGGCTACGGCCACCGGCCGTACTTCTTCGACGGCGGGTACGACGAGAACGAGTCGCCGCTGGACACGCACCGCCGGTTCGCGGCGCTGCTCGACGAGGTGCTCGACGAGATCGCGGCGATCAAGGCCCGGGCAGCGCAGGGCGACCTCAGCCGGCCGATGTGGCCCATGATCGTGTTCCGCACGCCCAAGGGCTGGAGCGGTCCGGCGGAGATCGACGGCAAGAAGACCACGGGGTCGTGGCGCGCGCACCAGGTGCCGCTCGCGAACGCCCGCGACACCGACGCGCACCTCAAGGTCCTGGAGACCTGGCTGCGGTCCTACCGCCCGGAGGAGCTGTTCGACGCCGACGGCCGCGTGCTGCCCGAGATCACCGCGCTCGCCCCGGAGGGCGCGCTGCGGATGAGCGCCAACCCGCACGCCAACGGCGGGCTGCTGCTCAAGGACCTGCGCCTGCCCGACTTCCGCGACTACGCGGTGGACGTCCCGGTGCCCGGCGGGTCGACGTCGGAGGCGCCGCGCGTGCTGGGTCAGTGGCTCACCGACGTGATCCGGCTCAACCCCGACAACTTCCGCATCTTCGGGCCGGACGAGACGGCGTCGAACCGCCTGCAGGCCGTCTACGAGGTGACGGACAAGCAGTGGAACGCCGAGTACATCGGCCCCGAGGTGGACGAGCACATGGCCCGCGCCGGCCGGGTCATGGAGATGCTGAGCGAGCACCAGGTGCAGGGCTGGCTGGAGGGTTACCTCCTGACCGGCCGGCACGGGCTGCTGACCAGCTACGAGGCGTTCATCCACATCGTCGACTCGATGTTCAACCAGCACGCCAAGTGGCTCAAGGTCACCAACCACATCGCGTGGCGGCGGCCCATCGCGTCCCTGAACTACCTGCTGTCCAGCCACGTCTGGCGGCAGGACCACAACGGGTTCAGCCACCAGGACCCCGGGTTCATCGACCACGTGGTGAACAAGAAGGCCGAGATCGTGCGGGTCTACCTCCCGCCGGACGCCAACACCCTGCTGTCCACCTACGACCACTGCCTGCGCAGCCGCCAGTACGTCAACGTGGTGGTGTCGGGCAAGCAGCCGGCGCCGAACTTCCTGGACATGCCCACCGCGATCGAGCACTGCACGCGCGGCCTCGGCATCTGGGAGTGGGCGGGTACGGAGGTGGCGGGCGAGCAGCCCGACGTCGTCCTCGGCTGCGCGGGCGACGTGCCCACGCTTGAGGTGCTCGCCGCGGCCGACATCCTGCGCCAGGAGCTGCCCGACCTCAAGGTGCGTGTGGTCAACGTCGTGGACCTCATGCGGCTGCAGGACGCCAAGGAGCACCCGCACGGCCTCACCGACTCCGAGTTCGACGGCCTGTTCACGGCCGGCCGGCCCGTCGTCTTCGCCTACCACGGCTACCCGTGGCTCATCCACCGCCTCACCTACCGGCGCACGGGCCACGTGAACTGGCACGTGCGCGGGTACAAGGAGGAGGGCACGACGACGACGCCGTTCGACATGGTCATGCTGAACGACCTGGACCGGTACCACCTTGTGATCGATGTCATCGACCGGGTGCCGCAGCTCGGCAGCGCCCAGGCCGGACTGCGCCAGCGGATGCAGGACGCGCGGCTTCGTGCGCGTGCATGGACCCGCGAGCACGGCGACGACCTGCCCGAGGTGCGCGACTGGGTGTGGCCCGACGCCCAGGACCAGTCCGACGCCGGTCAGGTTGACGCTACGCTCGGCACCGGTGGAGACAACGAGTAGCAGCAAATCCCACGAAGTGAACACGGAGCGACACGTGACCGGCGCAACCCGCAGCATCGTCATCGCCAGCCCGGAGGGCGAGAGCGGAAAGTCGACGGTCGCGCTCGGCGTCCTCGACCTGCTGGTCCGCAAGGGCCAGCGGGTCGGCGTCTTCCGGCCCGTCTCGCGCGCGAGCGAGACCGAGGACTCCGCCGGCGAGCGCGACCACGTGCTGGAGCTCCTCCTGGAGCACGACGGCGTCGACATCGGGTACGACGACGCCGTCGGCGTCACCTACGCCGACCTGCACACCGACCCCGAGGACGCGCTCAGCCGCATCGTGGCGCGGTTCCACGAGCTGGCCGCGCGCTGCGACTCGGTGGTGATCCTCGGCACCGACTACACCGACGTCGCCGGGCCCACCGAGCTCTCGTTCAACGCGCGCATCGCCGCGAACCTCGGCGCTCCGGTGCTGCTGGTCGTGTCGGGCCGCGAGCGCACCCCCGAGGGCATCCGGGCGCTGGCCGACGTGAGCCTCGCCGAGCTGGCCGCGCACCATGCGCAGGCGATCGGCCTGGTGGTCAACCGGGCGGACACGCACAGCGCGCGGGAGGTGCGGAGCGTGCTGGCCGAGGCGCAGCCCGACCTGCCCGTGTGGACCATCCCCGAGGAGCCGTTCCTCCAGGCCCCGACCGTGGGCCAGCTCCTGGAGGCCGTGGACGGCACGCTCGTGCTGGGCGACCCCGAGCTGCTGGGCCGCGAGGCGCTGGACGTCCAGGTGGGGGCCATGAGCTTCGAGCACCTGCTGGAGCGGCTGACCGACGGCGGCGTCGTGATCACGCCGGGCGACCGCACCGACCTGCTCATCGGCCTGCTCGCGACGCACATGACGCCGTCGTTCCCCTCGCTGGCCGGGATCATCCTGAACGGCGGGTTCTACCCGCAGGGCCGGCCGGCGCAGCTCCTGGAGGCCATGCGCCCCAAGCTGCCGATCATCACCACCGAGCTCGGCACCTACCGCACGGCCCGCGCGGCCGCGACGACCCGCGGGCGCGTGGACAAGAACTCGGTGCGCAAGGTCGAGACGGCCCGCGCCCTGTTCGAGCGGAACGTCGACTCCGCCGCGCTCGCCGCACGCCTCGACCTGCCGCGGCCGCAGGTGGTCACGCCCCTGATGTTCGAGTACCAGCTCATCGAGCGGGCGCGCGCCGACCGGCGGCACATCGTGCTCCCCGAGGGCGGCGACGACCGGATCCTGCGTGCCGCCTCCACGGTGCTGGCCCGGCAGATCGCGGACCTGACGATCCTGGGCGCCGAGGAGCCGATCCGCGCCCGCGCCGCCGAGCTGGGCCTGGACATCGAGGCCGCGCGCGTCCTGTCACCGCACGACCCCGAGCACGTCGAGAAGTTCGCCGCCGAGTACGCGCGGCTGCGCGCCCACAAGGGCATGACGGTCGAGCGGGCGCGCGAGATCGTCACCGACGTCTCCTACTTCGGCACGATGATGGTGCACCTGGGCCTCGCCGACGGCATGGTCTCGGGCGCGGCCCACTCGACGGCGCACACCATCCGGCCGTCGTTCGAGATCATCAAGACCAGGCCCGGCACGTCGTCGGTGTCCTCCGTCTTCCTCATGTGCCTGGAGGACCGGGTGCTCGTGTACGGCGACTGCGCCGTCATCCCCGACCCGACGTCGGAGGAGCTCGCCGACATCGCCGTCTCCTCGGCCGCGACCGCCCGCCAGTTCGGCGTGGAGCCGCGCATCGCGATGCTGTCCTACTCCACGGGCGAGTCCGGCACGGGCGCCGACGTCGACAAGGTGCGCACCGCGACCGGCCTCGTCCGGGAGCGCACGCCCGAGCTCGACGTCGAGGGCCCCATCCAGTACGACGCCGCCGTGGACGCCTCGGTCGCGGCGTCCAAGCTCCCCGGGTCCGACGTCGCCGGGCGCGCCACCGTGTTCGTCTTCCCCGACCTGAACACGGGCAACAACACGTACAAGGCGGTGCAGCGCTCGGCGGGCGCCGTCGCCGTCGGGCCGGTGCTCCAGGGCCTGAACAAGCCGGTCAACGACCTGTCGCGCGGGGCGCTGGTGCAGGACATCGTGAACACCGTGGCGATCACCGCCATCCAGGCGCAGGGCAAGGAGTCCGCAGCATGAGCACCGTCCTCGTCCTCAACTCAGGGTCCTCGTCGCTCAAGTACCAGCTCGTCGACCCCGACTCGGGCGAGGCGGTGGCGGGCGGCATCGTCGACCGGATCGGCCAGTCCTCGGGCACCGTCAAGCACGAGACGGGCGGCGAGAAGGTCGTGCGCGACCTCGACGTGCCCGACCACGGCGAGGCGCTGCGCGTCGTCAAGGGCATGTTCGACGAGGTGGGTCCCCAGCTGGCGGACGCCGACGTCATAGCGGTAGGGCACCGGGTGGTGCACGGCGGCGAGATCTTCTCCGCCCCCACCCTGGTGGACGACGACGTCGTGGCCGGCATTCGCGACCTCATCCCCCTCGCGCCGCTGCACAACCCCGCGAACGTGACCGGGATCGAGGTCGCGCGCGAGCTGTTGCACGTGCCGCACGTCGCGGTGTTCGACACCGCGTTCTTCGCGTCGCTGCCCGCCGCGGCGTCGACGTACGCGCTGGACCGCAAGGTCGCCGCCGAGCACGGGGTGCGCCGGTACGGCTTCCACGGCACGTCGCACCAGTTCGTGTCAGCGGCGGTCGCGGAGCACCCCGCCGTCGTCGCGAAGCTGGAAGCCGAGGGGCGTGGCCCCGAGACGCTGCGGCAGGTGGTGCTGCACCTGGGCAACGGCGCGTCGGCGTCGGCGATCCTGGGTGGGCGGCCCCTGGACACCTCGATGGGCCTGACGCCGCTGGAGGGGCTCGTCATGGGCACGCGCTCCGGCGACATCGACCCGGGCGTCGTCTTCCACCTCATGCGGGGCGGGCTGTCCGGCGGCGACGTCGACACCCTGCTCAACAAGAAGTCCGGCGTGCTCGGCCTGGCCGGCGTCAGCGACATGCGCGAGCTGCGCAAGCTTGTCGCCGCCGGCGACGCCGACGCACGCCTCGCCCGCGACGTCTACCTGCACCGGCTGCGCAAGTACGTGGGCGCGTACGCGGCGGTGCTCGGCGGGATCGACGTGCTGACGTTCACCGCGGGCGTGGGCGAGAACGACCACACGATCCGCTCGGGCGTGGTGCGGGACCTGAAGTTCCTGGGGCTCACGATCGACCCGGCCGCCAACGAGGCGGCGTCGGGCGAGGCGCGGGTCATCTCCGCCGGCGCGGGCGCGGAGGCGCCGCTGGTGATGGTGGTGCCGACCAACGAGGAGCTGGCGATCGCGCGGCAGGCGGCTGCGCTGGTCGCGGCGGGTTAGGGCGCGGCCGGGCCGGCCGTCGGCGTCTTCGACGCCGGGGCCTTCACCTCGGGAATGATCGGGGGCAGGCCGAGGTGCGCGCGCAGCGCCGCGGTGGCCTCGCCCAGGACGTCGAGCTGCTCGTCGGTGAACGCGTCGACGAAGGTCTCCTTGATCGCCTGCAGGTGCGGGACGGTGCTCGCGCGGAACGCGCGCGCCCCCTCCTCGGTGAGCACGACCTGCGACCCGCGGGCGTCCTCGGCGCACGGCTCGCGCCGCACGAGCCCGCGCTTCTCCATCCGGCCCAGATGGCCGGAGAGCCGGCTGCGCTCCCACTCGATGTGCGCGGCCAGGGCGGACGAGCGGAGCGTGTGGTCCGCCGCCTCGCTCAGCGCGAGCAGCACCCGGTAGTCGCCGTTGGAGAGCTCCGAGTCCTGGTGCAGACGCGCTTCGAGGCGGTTGCGGAGGATGTCGTAGGTCTCGATGTGGCCCCGCCAGATCGCGAGCTCACGTCGCGTAGGCATGCGGCGTTTCGACGTCGTCATCGACCCTCCTCGGTGAGTGATTGACATGTGAACTATATGGCGAGATGATTCACGTGTCAATCAAATGGGCACCCTGAAGGGGCTGGTCACGGTGGATGTCTCGCAGATCGAGTTCGGTATCGACAGCTTCGGCGACCTGCCGCGCAACGCGGACGGCGACCTCGTCTCGCACGCGGAGGCGATCCGGGCCGTCGTCGCCGAGGCGGTCCTGGCGGACCAGGTGGGCATCGACGTCATCGCGCTGGGCGAGCACCACCGCCCCGAGTACGCGATCTCGACGCCGGAGACGGTCCTCGCCGGCATCGCGACGGCGACGAAGCGCATCAAGCTCGCGTCGGGCGTGACGGTGCTGTCGTCGGACGACCCGGTCCGGGTCTTCCAGCGCTTCGCGACCGTCGACGCGCTCTCGAACGGGCGCGCCGAGGTGATCCTCGGCCGCGGCTCCTTCACCGAGTCGTTCCCGCTGTTCGGGTACGACCTGAAGGACTACGACACGCTGTTCGAGGAGAAGATCGACCTCTTCAGCCACCTCCTCGACGAGAAGCCGGTCACCTGGGAGGGGACGATGCGCGCCTCGCTGCACGAGGCCGACGTCTTCCCGAAGACGGAATCCGGGCGGCTGAAGACCTGGGTCGGCGTGGGCGGGACGCCGCAGTCGGTGCTGCGCACCGCCTACTACGGGTTCGGGCTCATGCTCGCGATCATCGGCGGGCCGCCCGACCGGTTCGCGCAGTACGTGGAGCTCTACCGCCGGGCGCACGAGAAGCTGGGCACCACGCCTGGGCCCGTGGGCATGCACTCGCCGGGCTTCGTCGCCGCCACGGACGAGGAGGCGAAGGAGCTGTTCTACCCCGGCTACCGGGAGATCCGCGACCGGATCGGTGCGCTGCGCGGCTGGCCGCCCCTGCGCCGGGACGAGTTCGAGGCCGACGTCGAGCAGGGCTCGCTGTACGTCGGGTCGGTCGACACGGTGGCGCGCAAGATGGCGCGGGCGATCCGAGTCCTCGACGTCGGCCGGTTCGACATGATCTACTCCTCGGCCGGCGCGGTGTCGGCCGACGCGCGGCTGCGCTCGGTCGAGCTGTACGGCACCCAGGTCATCCCGCGGGTGCGCGAGCTGCTCGCCGAGCAGCCCAGCGCGGTCGGGGCTTTGTGATGGCTCCAGCCGGTACGACGATCGGGATCCTCGGTGCCGGCAAGGTCGGCACCGTCCTGGCGCGACTGGCCGTCGCCGCCGGCTACCGCGTGCTGATCTCGGGGTCGGGCGACCCGGAGAAGATCGAGCTGACCATCGAGGTCCTGACCCCTGGCGCGACGGCGGTGTGGCCCGCCGAGGCCGCGTCCGCCGACGTCGTCGTGCTCGCGCTGCCGCTCGGCAAGCACGACGGGCTGCCGGTCGCGGAGCTGACCGGCCGGCTCGTCGTCGACGCGATGAACCACTGGTGGGAGATCGACGGTCCGCGCGAGGGGATCCTCCCGGGGGACCTCTCATCGAGCGAGTTCGTGGCGCGGCTCCTGCCGGGCGCGCGGGTCGTGAAGGCCTTCAACCACATGGGCTACCACGACCTGGAGGACGGCTCCCGCCCCGCGGGCGCCGTCGGCCGGAAGGCCATCGCCCTGACCGGCGACTCCCCCGACGACCTCTCGGTTGTTGCCGACGTGATCGACGCTCTCGGGTTCGACCCGCTCGTGATCGGCGACCTCGCGGCGGGTGCCCGGCTCGAGCCCGGCACCCCGGCGTTCGGCGCGAACGTAGGCCTCGACGAACTGCGTACGCTGACCGGGACGCCCGCACCCACGACCGTTCTGGAGGTCTCATGAAGGACAGGACCGGCGAGTCCGTCACCGTCACGCTGAACACGGGTCGCCCGATCGGGGCTTACGCCGTGCACGTCGACGGCGGGGCCGCGGTGGGGCGGGCCGACTTCGTGGACCCGACGGCCGGTGACGTCGACCTGGGCGACGACGGCGGCGTCGACCACGACCGGATCTTCTTCCACACCGAGGTCGACGAGGCGTACGGCGGACGGGGCCTCGCGGGCATCCTGGTGCGCGAGGCCCTCGCCGACAGCATCCGCAGGAACATCGTGGTCGTGCCGGTGTGCCCGGTGTTCTCGGCGCACCTGGAGAAGCACGGCGACGAGTACCTGGCAGCCGGCGGGGCGTTCCGCCAGCCGACCAAGGACGATATCGCCCAGGTCACCCGGGCGGTGCGGGAGCACCGCGCGGCGTCGCGGCGGGCGGACCGGCCGAGCGCGCAGGGGTAGCGGCGTTCGCCGCGAGCGCCCTCGTCGGCGTCACCCGGCTACGGCTTCATCACCGACAGACCGCCGACCGGCAGCTTCTCGGCGAACCAGCGCTCGCGCGCCTGCGGGATGACGATGCCCAGCTCCTGGCCGTCGGCCGTGACGGCGTCCCAGATCGGGGTGCCCGGGTCGAGGAACCAGAGGTCGCTCGTGCCGCGCGGCCGGGGCTCCCGGCTGCGCAGCGTCAGCGTCACGGCCTCGCCGGCGGGCTTGACCCACACGAGCCGACCGGACTCGTCGACGCCGGCCTTCGCCTTGACCCACTTCTTCTTCCGGGCGAGCCCAGGGACACGGCCGGAGCGGGCCCAGACGACGATCTCCACGGTGCCCGATCCGGCGCGCTTGACCGCGCGGTGCCGGAAGCTCCACCGCGCCACAAGACCGCTGAGCACGATGCCGAGAAAGATGAAGAGTGGGCCACCTACTTCGTCAGGCACGATCGTTCCTTCACGTAGTTCGGGGGTAGCGCCGCGAGCCATCAGCGGCCTGGAGGACCCTAAGGCGTGAGCGAGGGCCACGACGACCAGATCGGCCGTCCGCCGGGTGTTCCTCCAGAAGTTCACCCGCGACACCCCTCCCGCCGCACCCGGCGACCGCCCGGCCCGCCAGGAGCGTTAGCCTCACCCCGTGACCCTCTTCATCGACCCGCCGGCCTGGCCCGCGCACGGGACGCTCTTCTCCCACCTGGTCTCGGACGGGTCGCTGCAGGAGCTGCGCCTCTTCGCCCGGGCGGCCGGCGTCCCCGACCGCGCGCTCGACCTCGACCACTACGACGTCCCCGCCGAGCGGTACGACGACCTGGTCGCGGCGGGCGCGGTGCCCGTCGACGGCGGGGACCTGGCCCGACGTCTGGCCGGCTCCGGCCTGCGCGTCTCCGGGGCCGAGCGGAACCGCTCGAAGCGGGCCGTGCTCCTGAGCCGGTGGGACGAGCTGTGGGCCGATCCGAGCCTGGCCCGCGACGCCGGCACCGACCTGGTCGACCGCTGGCGCGAGCCGCACCGGGTCTACCACACGACGTTCCACCTGGCCGCGGCCCTGGACGCGCTCGACGTCGTGGCGGCCGAGAGCGAGGTGTCCCAGCGCGACCACTGGCGCGCGCGGCTCGCCCTCTGGTTCCACGACGCGGTGCACGACGGCGTGGCCCAGCAGGACGAGGAGCGGTCCGCCGAGCTCGTGGCCGAGCTGCTCGGCCCGCTCGCCGGGGCCGGCGTCACCAGCGAGGACATCGACGAGACCGCACGCCTGGTCCTGGTCACCGTCGACCACGCCCCGGCCGACGACGACGCCATCGGCGGCCTGGTCAGCGACGCCGACCTCGCCGTGCTGGGCGGCAGCCCCGTCGTCTACACGCGCTACACCCACCAGGTGCGCGCCGAGTACTGCGACGTGCCCGACCCGATGTTCCGCGCCGGCCGGTCCGAGGTGCTCCGCACCCTCCTGTCGGGCGGCCCGCTCTTCCGCACCACCCCGGGCACCACCCGCTGGCAGACGGCGGCCGAGTCGAACCTGGCAGCCGAGCTGGCGATGTTGGCTGCGTGATCCGACACGGTACGGTTCCCGACGTGACTCCCCTCAAGGTCTCCGCGCTCGTCGCGGGCGTGCTCGCCGTCGCCTTCACCGTCCCCGTCGTTGCAGTTCAGGCCACCGGGAACGCCCGGGTCCGCGGCGACGCGAGCGAGATCGAGAAGGCCGACGCCGTCATCGTGCTCGGGGCGGGGCTCCGCAGCGACGGAACCCCGTCGACCTACCTGCGCCGCCGGGTCGAGGGCGGCGCCGAGCTGTACCGCGCGGGCGTCGCTCCCACGGTGATCCTGAGCGGCGACGCGCACGACAACGCAGACGGCACCCGGTATGACGAGCCCGCCTCGATGCGCGCCTGGCTCCTCGACAACGACCTCGGCGTGCCCGACGACGCGATCGTGCTGGACCGCGAGGGCTTCAACACCACGGCCACCTGCCGCCGCGCCCACGACCTGTACGGGGTGCGCACCGCCGTCGTCGTCACGCAGGACTACCACCTGCGCCGCACGCTCTACTCCTGCGTGGAGGCCGGGCTGGACGCCGTGGGTGTCGGCGTCAGCGCCGCGAGCGTCCAGCCGGCGCAGTGGGCCTGGTGGCACGTGCGCGAGCTGCCGGCGAGCTGGAAGGCCGCCGTCCGCTCCCTCGCGAGACGCCGCCCCCGCTGACTCACTTCTTCTTCGGGGTGACCCACAGGTGGATCGTGCCCTCGACCACCACGGTCCCGTCCGCGAGCACGCCACGCACGCGCACGGGCAGGTCCTTGTCGTCGCCGTCCCACTGCGCCTGGTCGGTCTCGGCCACGCAGGTCACGTCGCCGGTCGACTTGGCCAGGTAGGACACCTCCATGCCCTTGGGCAGCCACCGCTTGTCGTCGGGCACGGTGGCCTCGGCGAGGGAGCCCATGGCCATCTCCAGCCCGTTGCAGACCGCGATCGCGTGCACCGTGCCGATGTGGTTGCGGTTGCGCCACCGGTTGGGGACGACCACCTCGCCGTAGTTCGGCCGCATGTCGACCACGCGCGGGGCGATGGTGCCGAAGTACGGGGCCTTGAAGCTGTAGGCCACGCTGAAGATCCGCTTCCCGAGCAGACCGCCGATCACCGGCAGCGAGTTGGCGGACTTCCAGAAGGCGTGGAGCTGCGTCGTCATGCGGGTGAGCGTACTCGCCCCGGTGACGACCGTTCACTCCTTCGACGACCAGTTCGGTCGCCGCCCCCGGCGACAACCCAGATCGCTCAGGACATGCGCAGCTTGCGCATGACCCCCAGCGCCGTGGTGAGCACCCGGCTCGGGGTGTCCCCGCCCAGGCCGTAGAGGTTGTCGAGCGTGGCGCCGACCCGCGCGCCGCGCGACGTCACCACGGTCTGCTGCCGCGTCAGGCCGGCGATCGACGCCGCCCCGTGCCGCCCGCCGAGCCCGGAGGCCTTCCAGCCACCGAGCGGCGCGGAGACCGAGCCCCAGGTCATCGTGTAGCCGTCGTTGATCGCGACCGACCCGGTCTCGATCCGCGCGGCCACCCGGCGCGCCCGGCCGACGTCCTTGGACCAGACGGCGGCGTGCAGCCCGTACTCGGTGTCGTTGATGACGGTGACGGCGTCCTCGTCGCAGTCGACCCGCGTGATCGTGACGACCGGCCCGAACGTCTCCTCGCGGGACACCACGGCCTGCGCCGGCACGTCGTCGAGCACGGTCGGCGCGTAGAAGTACGGGCCGACGTCGGCGCGGTGCACCCCGCCGGCGAGCACCCGGGCGCCCCGGGCCAGCGCGTCGTCCACGTGCGCCGTCACCTTGTCGAGCTGCGCGGCCGAGGTGAGCGAGCCGATGTCGGCGGAGTAGTCGAGGGCCGGGCTGAGCCGCAGGTTCCGCACCGCGCGCACGAACTTGGCGACGAACTCGTCGGCGATCGCCTCGTGCACCACCAGACGTTCGACGGAGACGCACAGCTGGCCGGCGTTCGAGAAGCAGGCCCGAACGATGCCGGGCACGGCCGCGTCGACGTCGACGTCCTCCGCCACGTAGAGCGCGTTCTTGCCGCCCAGCTCCAGCGTGGCGCCGATGAGCCGCTCGCCGGCCCGCGCCGCGACCTTGCGCCCCGTGGCGGTGGACCCGGTGAACGCGACGTGGTCGACGTGCTCGACCAGCGCCTCACCCACGTCGGGGCCGCCGGCGACCACCTGGAACAGGCCCGCCGGCAGGCCGGCGTCGTCCAGGGCCTCGGCCGCCCACAGGGCGGTCAGCGTGGTCTGCGGGTCCGGCTTGAGCACGACGGCGTTGCCGGCCAGGAGCGCCGGGAGGGCCTCCGAGAGCGCGAGCACCAGCGGGAAGTTCCAGGGCGCGATGGCGCCGACGACGCCGACCGGCCGGCGGTGCACCTGCACGCCCGTGAGCAGCGGGATCATGCCCCCGGACCGGCGGGACGCGAGGTAGCGCTCGCCGCGCACGGCGTAGTGCCGCGCGACCTGCGCGATGTCCGCGATCTCCTCGAAGGCGGCGCGGCGCGACTTGCCGGTCTCGAGCTGGATCAGGTCGAGCGCCTCGGACTGTCTCTCCAGGACGATGCGGCCGAGCCGCTGGAGCACCCCGGCGCGGTCGCGCACCGACAGGCGCGCCCAGCCGCGCTGCGCGACCCGCGCACGGACGACGGAAGCGGCCACGTCGTCGGCGGAGGAGATCGGGAAGGTCACGAGCGGAGCACCCGTGAACGGGCACATCGAGCGGTGCGTGCCGGAAGCCTCGGACGTCGCGATCCGAGCCACGAGCGGCGCCATCACGCCGGGCTCGAGGACGAAGGTTCCCTGCGGGTGCTCAGGGTCGAGCACCCCGCCGACGGCACCACTCGCGGCTGCGTCGGCTGCTGTGTCGTCGATCATGGCGGCCACCCTACGCGCAAAACCCTGCACCACGTATTGATAGATGTGTGAAACTGACTTTCATAGCGGTTGTTCGCGACGGCCGCGATCTCGCCTCGGTCCGCGGCAGCGGATCAGCTCGGCTCGACCCAGCGGCCCAGCACGGAGCACTCCTGATCGGCGTAACCGAGCCGCTCGTAGAAGCTGAGCACGGCCGTGTTGGTGGTGCGCACCATGAGCTGGATCTTGCGCGCGCCGTGCGCCACCAGCCACGCCTCGGCGGCCACGACGGCCGACCGGCCCAGGCCCGTGCCCTGCAGGCCGGGCGCGACGGCCACGTAGTAGAGCCAGCCGCGGTGCCCGTCGTATCCGGCCATCGCGGACGCCGCCACCCGGCCGTCGACGCGCGCGACGAGGACCGTCGAGCCGGCACCCGCGCGGGCGTCGGCGATGTCCAGGTGCGGGTCGTTCCAGGGCCGGGTCAGCCCGCACTCCCGCCAGAGCTCCACCACCTGGTCGACGTCGGCGTCGGTGATCTCGACGAACTCACCGTCGGCCGCGGGCGCGGCCGCGAGGACCGGGGCGAGCGGCTCGCCGCTCCGCACGGCGCTCACCGGGGCTGGTACGGGGAGACGACGACCTCGACCCGCTGGAACTCCTTGAGGTCGGAGTAGCCGGTCGTGGCCATGGCCCGGCGCAGGGCGCCGACGAGGTTCAGGGTGCCGTCGGCCTGCTTGCCCGGCCCGAAGAGGATCTCCTCCAGCGTGCCGACCGTGCCCACCTCGACGCGCTCGCCGCGCGGGAGCTGCGGGTGGTGCGCCTCGGGGCCCCAGTGGAAGCCCTTCCCGGGCGCCTCGGCGGCCCGCGCGAGCGCGGCACCGAGCATGACGGCGTCCGCGCCGCAGGCCACGGCCTTGACGATGTCGCCGGAGTGGCCCACGCCGCCGTCGGCGATCACGTGGACGTACCGGCCGCCCGACTCGTCGAGGTAGTCGCGGCGGGCCGCGGCGACGTCGGCCACCGACGTGGCCATGGGCGCGTGGATGCCGAGGCTGACCCGCGTGGTGTGGGCGGCGCCGCCGCCGAAGCCGACGAGCACGCCCGCGGCGCCCGTGCGCATCAGGTGCAGCGCAGCGGTGTACGTCGAGGCCCCGCCGACGACGACGGGCACGTCGAGCTCGTAGATAAACCGCTTGAGGTTGAGCGGCTCGGCGTTGCCCGACACGTGCTCGGCCGAGACCGTGGTGCCGCGGATGACGAACAGGTCGACGCCGGCGTCGACCACCGTCTTGTAGAACTCCTGCGTGCGCTGCGGGGTGAGCGCGCCGGCGACCGTGACACCCGCGGACCGGATCTCCTTGAGGCGCTGCGTGATCAGCTCCGGCTTGATCGGCTCGGAGTAGATCGCCTGCATCCGGTGCGTCGCCTCGTCGGCCGGCAGCTCGGCGATCTCGGCCAGCAGCGGCTCCGGCGACTCGTACCGGGTCCACAGGCCCTCGAGGTCGAGCACGCCCAGACCGCCGAACCGGCCCAGCGCGACGGCGCTGTCCGGCGTCATCACGGAGTCCATCGGGGCCGCGACGATCGGCAGGTCGAAGTGGTACGCGTCGATCTGCCAGCCGACCGAGACGTCCTTCGGGTCGCGTGTGCGCCGGGACGGCACCACCGCGATGTCGTCGAAGGAGTAGGCGCGCCGCCCACGCTTTCCGCGTCCGATCTCGATCTCGTTGCTCACCCGCCAAGCCTACCCATCGCTGCTGACCCGGCGCGCAGTGTCTCGTGATGAGCGGGGTGGCACGAACCACAGTGTCAGTGACCGGTGGCAGGGTTCTCCCTGGACGCACCGGGAAACCCGGACGAGCAGGGAGGACACCATGAACGAGACCTGGATCCACAGGCCGCTGCTGGGCTTCGACACCGAGACCACAGGGGTGGACGTCACGGGCGACCGCATCGTCACGGCAGCCCTCGTGCTGCGCACCCCCGGAGCGGGCACGGAGGTCCGCACCTGGCTGATGGACCCGGGTGTGGAGATACCGGAGGAGGCCGCGGCCATCCACGGCATCTCCACCGAGCACGCGCGTGCCCACGGCGTCGCGCCCCTGGAGGCGCTGGAGGAGATAGCCGCCGAGCTCGCCACGCACCTGGCCGACGGCGTCCCCGTGGTCGCCTACAACGCGGCCTTCGACCTCTCGCTGCTCGACGCCGAGCTGCAGCGCCACGGGCTCAAGACCCTGCCCCAGCGCCTGGGCCGCGCGGTCGAGCCCGTCGTGGACCCGCTGGTCATCGACCGCTGGCTGGACCGCTACCGCCCCGGCAAGCGCCGCCTCGGCGACCTGACCCAGTGGTACGGCGTCACCTCCGACGGCGACCTGCACACCGCCGAGGTGGACGTGCTCGCCACGCTCGACGTGCTGGAGGCGCTGGCCCGCCGGTTCCCGCAGCTCGCCCGCATGCCCCTGGCCGACCTCCACCAGCAGCAGATCGGCGCGCACCGCCAGTGGGCGGTGAGCTTCAACGAGTGGCGCCGCGAGCAGGGCCTGACCGGACCCGACGCGTCCGGCGCCTGGCCGGTGCAGCACTCGACGATCGGCTGACCGGCACAGCAGGCGCAGCGGGCGGCCGCGCCCCGGCAGAACCGGGGCGCAGCCCCGGTCAGCGCGGGTACACCGCGTCGACCTCGACCTCGACGAGCCAGCCGTCGACCGGGAGGTTCTCGACCTCCAGCGCGAACCGCGACGGCCGGGCCTCGTTGACGACCATCGGTTCGGTCGTGGTCGACCCGAGCTGCACGTCGAGCACCTCGCCGCTGGCCAGGTTCGTGTTGGCGAAGAACTGGCGGTAGGCCCGGTTCCACCCGGCGAAGTCCATCTTCTCCGCGCCCGCCGGGTTCTGCAGGAACACGCGCATCGAGACGACGTCGTCGTAGGACAGCCCGGCCTTCTCCAGGTTCTCGCCGATCCGCATCAGGGCGTTGATGCCCTGTGCCTCCGTGAGGGTGACGCCGGCGGGCAGCTCACCGCCGGGGAAGACGTCGGTGGGGATGTACCTCTGTTCGGCGGTCACCCCGGGCGTCGTGTTGCGGGCGGCCGGGCCGAGGCCGGAGGACTTGTACCAGGAGACGTTCTTGCCGATGGCCACGCCGTCGGCGATGAGCGGGGTGTCCCCGGTGACGAACGAGTGGGCTCGCGTGGGATCAGGGCGGAAGACATGGGCGGCGGCGAAGGCGGTCCCGGGGACCGCGATCGCGGCGGTGAGAACGATCGCGGTGATCAGCGCGGCACGGTTCTTCATGGTGCTCCTCCATCTGGCCGGGTCGGGCGCAACGGCGGCGCCCGGTCGTGGTGGCCCGGCGGACGGCACCGGGTGGCGCGGACGCTAGCCACGGGGAGTTTCGGCGGGATGTCCGCTTCGGGTCGGATCGGGAACGCCTCCGGCCCGCTGGTCGAATCGTTCCTGCGGAAACGCTGACCAGCGGCGAGACCCGGAAACAACATGGTTACTAGGCGCAACTGCGCAGAAACGACGAGGACTCGCAGCGGTGACCTGCGCTCCCTAGCGTCCGGCACGGCGCTGACGGCGGCGCCTGGCTCCCCCACCAGAGCAAGCCGCCCGTCAGGCCTGTCAACACGAGGGGTAGGGACCATGGTCACCGAGAAGAGCACCTCCGGCGTCTCCCGCCGCAACTTCCTGCAGGCCGTCGGCGCGGGGTCCAGCGCCGGCGTCATGTTCGCGACGATGGGCGCGATGGGGCTGGCCCCCACCGCGGCCGCCCAGCCCAGGGCCGAGTCCTGGGAACCCCCGCGGGGCAGCGACTTCTCGCTGACCGGCCGCTCCGCCAAGAAGGTCGTCGTCGTCGGGGCCGGCCCGGCCGGCCTCGCGACTGCCTACGAGCTCCAGAAGGCCGGCTACCGGGTGACCGTGCTCGAGGCACGGCACCGGCCCGGCGGGCGCACCCTGACGATTCGCGGCGGGGACAGCGAGACCGACATCAACGGCGTGCGGCAGACCGCGCGGTTCCCCGACGGCATCTACATGAACGCGGGCGCGGGCCGCATCGCCCAGTGGATGGTCACCATGGACTACATCCGCGAGCTGGGCGTGCCGTACGAGGTGTTCACCAACGCGAACGCCGACGCCTACCTCTACAACGAGCGCTCCGGCGCGACGCCGGGCAACCCCGTGCGGTACCGCACGGCCAAGGCGGACGTCTTCGGCTACACCTCGGAGCTGCTGCACCACGCCACCGACCAGGGCGCCCTGGACCAGAAGCTGACCGCCGCGGACAAGGACAACCTGCGCACCTTCCTGCGGAGCTGGGGCTCGCTCAAGTCCGACGGCACCTACACCGGCGGGAGCAACCGCGGCTTCGACGTCTACCCGTCGGCCTGGAACGAGCACGGCACTCCCCTGCCGGGACCGGGCACGATGTCCGAGGTGCTGGCCTCGAAGGTGGGCCAGTACTTCCCGTTCGAGATCAACTGGGAACAGTCGATGCTCATGTTCCAGCCCAAGGGCGGCATGGACACGACCTACCAGTACCTGGTGCGGGCCATCGGCTCCCACAACGTGGAGTTCGAGTCGCCCGTCACCGGCGTCGAGAACACCGGCCGCGGGGTCAAGGTCACGTACACGCCCCGGAACGGGAGGGCGCGGCAGATCGAGGCGGACTTCGCCGTCGTCGCGGCGCCGGCGGGCCTCATGCGCCGGTGGGACACCAACTGGGGCACGGAGATCGACGCGGCGCTCGGCGAGTTCGCCGTCGGCTCCCCCGCGGGCAAGATCGGCCTGCAGTACAAGTCGCGGTTCTGGGAGGACGACCACCGGATCTTCGGCGGGATCACCGAGACCGACATGGACCTGGCCCACGTCTGGTACCCGTCGTACGGCTACGGCGAGCGCAAGGGGCTGGTGGTGGGCTACTACAACACCGGCACCAACGCCCGCACCTACGCCGACCTGACGCCGAAGCAGCGCGAGCTGCGCGCCGTCGAGCAGGGCGTGAAGATCCACGGCGAGAAGTACCGCAGCGAGCTGGAGAGCTCGTTCTCCATCGCCTGGCACAAGGTGCCGTACGTCGAGGGCGCCTGGGCCTACCCGAACACGTCCTCGGCGGGCTTCCGCCTGCTCCAGCAGGGGGCGGGCAACGTGTACTTCGCGGGCGACTGGATGTCAGAGGTGTCCGCGTGGCAGCACGGCGCCTTCTGGTCCGCCCGCTACGCGGTGCAGGCCCTGCACGCGCGCGTCATGTCGAGCTGACCTGCCCCGACAAGGTCAGCCCCCACAACGTGTCAGACCCACAGGCCACCCGAGGGACCTGTGGGTCTGACACGTCGTGCGGGTCGGACAGGTGCGGGTCAGAACCCGCTGTAGTTCGGCGCCTCGACCGTCATCTGCACGTCGTGCGGATGGCTCTCCTTGAGCGACGCCGACGTGATGCGGACGAACCGGCCCTCGGCCTGCAGCTCCGGGACGGTGCGCGCACCGGTGTAGAACATCGTCTGGTGCAGACCGCCGATGAGCTGGTGCGCCACGGTGGCCAGCGGCCCCTTGTACGCGACCTGGCCCTCGATGCCCTCGGGCACGATCTTGTCGTCGCTGGTGACCTCGGCCTGGAAGTACCGGTCCTTGGAGTAGGACTTCTTGCCGCGCGAGGACATGGCGCCCATCGAGCCCATGCCGCGGTAGGTCTTGAACTGCTTGCCGTTGACGAGCACCAGGTCGCCCGGGGTCTCCTCGCAGCCCGCGAACAGCGAGCCCAGCATCACGGACTCGGCGCCGGCCACGATGGCCTTGCCGATCTCGCCGGAGTGCTTGAGGCCGCCGTCGGCGATGACGGGCACGCCCGCCGGCTTGCAGGCGAGCGACGCCTCGTAGACGGCGGTGATCTGCGGCACGCCCACGCCGGTCACGACGCGGGTGGTGCAGATGGAGCCCGGTCCCACGCCCACCTTCACGGCGTCGGCCCCGGCGTCGACGAACGCCTGCGCGCCCTGGCGCGTGGCGACGTTCCCGCCGATCACCTGGACGTCCTTGGTGGCCGGGTCGGTCTTGAGCCGCTTGACCATGTCGATCAGCATCCGCACGTTGCCGTGCGCGGTGTCGGCCACGAGCACGTCCACGCCGGCGTCGATCAGGGCGGTGGCCCGCTGCCACGCGTCACCGAAGTAGCCGATCGCGGCGCCGACCATGAGGCGGCCCTGGCCGTCCTTGGACGAGTTCGGGAACTGCTCGGACTTCACGAAGTCCTTGACGGTGATGAGCCCCGTGATGCGGCCGTCGGGGTCGATCAGCGGCAGGCGCTCCAGCTTGTGCTTGCGCAGCAGCAGCGTGGCGTCGTCCCGCGAGATGCCGGCCGGGCCGGTGATCAGCGGCTGCGGCGTCATCACCTCGTCCACCTTGGTGGTGGCCCACTCGGCGACGGGCGTGAAGCGCAGGTCGCGGTTGGTGACCATGCCGATGAGCTTGTTCTCGGCGTCGACCACCGGGAAGCCGGAGATCCGGAACTGGCCCGCGAGGGTGTCGAGCTCCTCGAGCGTGGCGTCCGGGCCGATCGTGACGGGGTTGGTGATGATGCCGGTCTGCGTCCGCTTCACGAGGTCCACCTGGGTGGCCTGGTCCTCGATGGAGAGGTTGCGGTGCAGCACGCCGAGGCCACCCTGACGCGCCATGGCGATCGCCATGGCCGACTCGGTGACCGTGTCCATCGCCGCTGAGATCAGCGGGATCTTGAGCGAGATCTCGCGCGTGAGGCGAGACGTCGTGTCGATGTCCGACGGCGCCAGGTCGGAGTAACCCGGCAGCAGCAGGACGTCGTCATAGGTGAGCCCGAGGAAACCGAACGGGTCGCCC
Source organism: Promicromonospora sp. NPDC060204 (assembly GCF_042728455.1). NCBI lineage: Bacteria > Bacillati > Actinomycetota > Actinomycetes > Micrococcales > Promicromonosporaceae > Promicromonospora > Promicromonospora sp. NPDC060204. The sequence goes on along the minus strand of NZ_JBHWZO010000070.1, from coordinate 4,787 downwards.
GGCGAGGTCTGGTCCGTCATGGAGCAAGTCTACGGCCGCCGCGACCGCAGATCTCGGCCGGGCCGTGGTACCGGCCCGAGGCGTGCGTCACCTCGCCTTGATGACGGCGAGCACCTCGTGCAGCAGCCCTGTGAACGAGCGCACCCGCTGCACCGTGGGCCCGAACGGCAGCTCCGTCGCCGCCGCGTCGGCCCGCAGACCCACGAAGATCGGCAGCTCCGGGTAGCTCTCGTTCACCGCGTGCACGACGTCGAGGTCCGGCTTGTTCTGCGTCGTCGCCAGCACCACCGCCGTCGGGCGGACCATGGTGACCAGCTCGACCGAGCGGTGCGTGCTCGCGGGTCCCGTGACGATGCGCGCCATCGAACCCTGGGCGGCCAGCGCGGCGGCGAGCGCGTGCGCCGAGAGTGGCACCACCTCGTCGGGGGCGGCGAACACCAGCACGATCTTGCGCATCCGGCTCGGGTGGTTGGCCGGCGGGCCGCCCGCCTCGACCATGACCCGCTCGAACTCCTCGATGTAGTTGCGCAGCGCGCGCAGCGCGGCCGTCGCAAGCACGACCTCGGGCATCTCGCCGGGGCCGGCCAGGACCGTCCGCTCCGACAGCCGGAGCCAGGCGGGCTCGACGAGCTCGGTCCACCAGGTGGCCGGGTCGCCGTCCGGGCCGAGCACGAGGAGGTTGTCGCAGGCGGTCCGGCTGTACGCCAGGGCGGCGTCGACCAGGGCGGACACCCGGCCCGACGTCGGCGCCGGGGAAGCGGCGGACCGCGGCCCGCCGGCCGGTGCCGGGGCTCCGCCGCCGGTCGCGCCACCGGGCAGGGCCCGCAGCCGCGCACGGCCGCGAGGCTCCTCGGACCGCTCGCCGCCGGATGCCGGGGCAGGGTCGTCAGCCTCGTCGTCGGAGGTGGCCCGAGGCTCGTCCGCCTCCTCGACGACCTCGTCGTCCGGGTCGCCCGGGGCCTCGACGGTGCCGACGAACTGCTCCGCGAAGTCGTGCTCGTCGACGTCCGCCCCGCCCTCGACCTGGACCGCCGGCAGCGCCGGGGCGGTGCGGGTGGCGACCTCGAGCTCGGCGTCCCCCGCCTCGACGGCGGCACGCGCGGCGTCCACCGGCGCCACGCCCTCCAGGGTCAGTCGGCGCATCACCAGGAGCCGGGCGACGTCGTCCGGCGTGTAGCGACGATGCGATCCGGCGGTGCGGCCCGAGGGTCCGAGGCCGTATCTGCGGTCCCACGTGCGGAGGGTCGCAGGAGCGACCCCGAGGCGGCGGGCAACGGCGGCGACAGCCAGTCCGGGGCTGGATGTACGTGACCCGCCCGAGTTCTGGGCGGGTCGCGAAGAAGTCATGGACTCGATTCTGCCGACCCGGCCCTCTCCGCGCCACTGCGAAACCCGGCGTGCCGCCGATCTCGGTGGATTTCGGTTCACAATCATACAAATCCGGTCAGTGTCGACCTGCTTCTCGCTGGCCCGATTCGAACCCGATGGCGCGAAATTGCCTCTTGAACAACTTCTGCACAACTTGTAAGTTGTTCGCCATGACGGAGATCTCGAGGCTTCCCGGTCCGGTGATGGAACTGTGGGAATGGCAGTACCAGGGCGCGTGCCGCGACGCGGACGACACCCTCTTCTTCCACCCCGAGGGTGAGCGCGGATCGACCCGCCGCAGGCGCGCCGAGGCCGCCAAGGCGATCTGCCGCTCCTGCCCCGTGATGATGCAGTGCCGCGAGCAGTCGCTCCGCGTGCGCGAGCCGTACGGCGTGTGGGGCGGGCTCAGCGAGGACGAGCGGTCGGCGATCCTCGCCGGCAAGTCCGTCTCCGCCTGACCCAGGGTGCACAACTTCTGACGCTCGAGGCGTGACGCGTTTCTGCCGCACGCCCGCTTCTGATGCAACACCCGCTTGCGACGCACGCCGCTGTGAACGCACGCCTGCTTCGATGCCGAAGCAGCACCAGCCACGACGGTCTCCGGACAGGACGAAGGCCCCGCACCGATCCGGTGCGGGGCCTTCGTCTGTCTGGCGCGGGCTGGAATCAGCCCACGACCACCGCGAGGACGTCGCGGGTCGAGAGCACCAGGTACTCCTCACCCGCGTACTTGACCTCGGTGCCGCCGTACTTGGAGTAGATCACCTTGTCACCGACGGCGACGTCCAGCGGCACACGGTTGCCGTTGTCGTCGATACGGCCCTGGCCCACGGCCAGAACCTCGCCCTCCTGGGGCTTCTCCTTGGCGGTGTCCGGGATGACCAGGCCGGAAGCGGTCGTGGTCTCGGCTTCGAGAGCCTTGACGACGATCCGGTCCTCGAGCGGCTTGATGGGGACCGACACGTCGGACCTCCCTCTTTCGTGAGCGGATCGAGTGATCAGCTGCGTGGTTGACTTCAGGGGCTCGAACGTTCGACGGTCCGCCGTCGTCGCGGGTGCCGGCGGGCACGAACGTCTGGGTCCTCCGCCGAGGGTCCCGACTACCGGGATCCGCGGCGATGAACAACCCCAAATCTAGGTCGGCGCTAGCACTCGGTCAAGGCGAGTGCCAATCGCGTGGAGCACCTCACACGCCCGGCGCACGACGCGCCGTCCGCACTTCGAGATCTGGCCATCTCCACGAAAAGGTTGCGTGCAGCCACTCGTCATGACCTGGACAAACGTGGAAAGATCTTCCCATGGATGCGGCGATTCTGAGCAAACTCCTCAGCCCTGACGGCTGGGCCCTGCTTGCGGCTCTTCCGCCGTACGACGAGCGTGACGCGATGAAGACCGTGACCACCCTGCGCGCCCAGGGCGTCGCGGCGGACCTCGCGGCCGCCGTGGTCACCCAGTCCCGGCTGCGCGCCCGGGCACGGACCAAGTTCGGTGACTTCGCCGACGGGATGCTGTTCACCGCGGACGGTCTGGAGCAGGCCACGCGGCTCGTCGTCGCGGCGCTGCACGCCCGACGGTACCTCGACGCGGGCGTGACCACCCTCGCCGACCTCACCTGCGGCATCGGCGCCGACTCCCTCGCCTTCGCCGGCACGGGCCTGCGCGTCGTCGCCACCGACCTCGACGAGTGCACCGCCGCGATCGCGCAGTGGAACCTGCGCCACTTCCCCGAGGCGGAGGTGCGGCACGCCGACGGCCTGGCGCTCGACCTGCGCGCCGAGGGGATCGACGCCGTCTACGCCGACCCCGCCCGGCGCGTGCGCGGCGGGCGGGGCGGCCGGAACAGCCGCATCTTCGACCCGCGCGCCTACGAGCCCCCGCTCGACTCCGTCTGGGCGCTGCGGGAGTCGGTGCCGGCCGTCGGCATCAAGGTGGGTCCGGGCATCGCGCACGAGGGGCTGCCCGACGACGCCGAGACCCAGTGGGTCTCGGTCAACGGCGACGTGGTCGAGGCCGGGCTCTGGTTCGGCTCGCTCGCGCCCGACGGTCCCGGCCGCTCGGCGCTCGTGCTGCGTTCGTTCACCGACGACGACGGCAAGGAGCACACCCTCAGCCGCACCCTGCGCGGCGACGGCACGGAGCCGGACGTCGGCGCCGTCGGACAGTATCTCTACGAGCCCGACGGCGCGGTCATCCGGGCCGGGCTCGTGGGCGAGGCGGCCGCCGAGCTGGGCGGACGCCTCGTCGACCCGACCATCGCGTACGTCACCACCGACGACCCCGCCGCGCTGCCGTCGGCCCGGCCCGCCGTGGCCGCCGGGGCGCAGGCCCCGATCGCGACCGGATACCGGGTGCTCGACACCATGCCGTTCGGCCTGAAGCGGCTCAAGTCCTATCTCCGCGACCGGAACGTCGGACGCATCACGATCAAGAAGCGGGGCACCGCGGTGGTCCCCGAACAACTTCGCAAGCAGCTCGTACTCACCGGAACCGAGGAGGCGACGATCGTGCTCACCCGTGTGGCAGGCAACCAACAGGTACTCCTCGTCGAACCGCTGGGAGCCGTATGAGCTCGCCGGTACGGCTCGGCTTCGGCGATTCCCCACGATCGACCGTGGGCCTCGAGTGGGAGATCGGGCTCGTCGAGCCCGGCAGTGCCGACCTGTGCCAGGCGGGCCCGGAGGTGCTCGAGGCTCTCGGGCGCGACGGCGGCAACCAGCGGCAGGGCCCCGAGGGCTACACCGCGCACGTCACCGGCGAGTTCATGAAGAACACGATCGAGCTGGTCTCCGGGGTCGGCCGGACCGTGGCCGACGCCGGGGCGGACCTCAGCCGCACGCTCGACCGCGTGCGGACGGTCACGGACCCGATGGGCCTGGAGCTCATGGGCGGCGGCACGCACCCGTTCGCGAAGGGGACCGACCAGGAGATCGGCGAGAAGGAGCGCTACGCCCGCATCCGCGAGCGCACGGGCGTGTGGGGTGCGCAGCTCATCATCTGGGGGCTGCACGTCCACGTCGGGATCGAGCACCGGGACAAGGCGCTGCCGCTGATGCGCGGGATGCTCAAGTACTTTCCGCACCTGCAGGCGCTGTCCGCCGGGTCGCCGTACTGGGCCGGCGAGCACTCGGGGTACGCCTCGAACCGGTCGCTGCTGTTCCAGCAGATCCCGAGCTCGGGCCTGCCGGTCGCGTTCAGGACCTGGCAGGAGCTCGAGGCGTACGCGGGCGACATGCTGCACATCGGCGCCGTCGAGGCGTTCAACGAGGTGCACTGGGACATCCGCCCGTCGCCGACGTTCGGCACGCTGGAGGTCCGGGTGTGCGACGGCCCGACCAACCTCACGGAGGCCCTCACGCTGGCCGCGCTGGTGCACTGCCTGGTGGAGCACCTGTCCACGCAGCTCGACCAGGGCCGGGCCC